>JAIOHV010000075.1 GCA_019912885.1 bacterium | reverse complement strand
GGCGAAGCCCCGGCAAGCGCGCGCGCAAGCTCGGGCCAGCGACGGCGCGCGAGGATCAACCGTTCGTCCCGATCGTTGTGTGAACCCCTTGCCATCCGGCCCCTTTTTCAAACGCCGCGTGTGAGTCTAAGCTCGCGGATCGCTTTGACTTTCGCCGGTCGCGGGCCTATCGTTTGCCGCGATCGGAACGATACATCCTACACCGTCCGGCGGCGATGGCATCGCGGCGGGCGGGGAACGACGCGCGGATCGGACATGAGCGGACGTGATAAATTGACGCCCTTCGCGGGGCTTGTCGCCGGGAAGAACATTCTTGTCACCGGCGGCACCGGCACGGTGGGG
Organism: bacterium; assembly: GCA_019912885.1. NCBI lineage: Bacteria > bacterium. The sequence continues at coordinate 13,077 of JAIOHV010000075.1, read as the reverse complement.
TACGAGCTCGTCCGCGCGCTTTTGCCGCTGGCGCCGAAGGTCGTGCGCATCTTCTCGCGCGACGAGCAAAAGCAGTTTCATCTGCGTAACGAGTTCCGGTACATCGAAAACGTCCGTTTTCTCATCGGCGACGTGCGCGATCTCGACCGCCTGAAACGCGCAATGGAAAACGTCGATATCGTGTTTCACCTGGCCGCGCTCAAGCATGTGGAAAGCTGCGAATACAACCCGTTCGAGGCGATCAAGACCAACGTCACCGGAACGCAGAACGTCATCGACGCCGCGCTTACGTGCGACGTGGATCGCGTCGTTTTTTCGTCGAGCGACAAGGCGGTCAATCCCTCGAACGCGATGGGCGCAAGCAAGCTGATGGCCGAAAAACTCATGGTCGCGGGCCAGTTCGCCAAGGGCGCGCGCGATACGCGGTTTTCGTCCGTTCGTTTCGGCAACGTGCTCGGATCGAGCGGATCGGTGATTCCCACGTTCGTGCACCGCATCCGCACGCGGCAGCCCATCGAGATCACGCACGCGGACATGACGCGTTTCGTGCTCGGATTCCGCGATTGCTGCGAGCTGCTTCTCACCACCGCGCGCGACGCGGCCGGAGGCGAGATCTTCGTGCGCAAGATGCCCGTCGTGCGCATCGTCGATCTGGCCGACGCGCTCGTGGAGGAGCTGGCGGGGCTCTACGGCCTGCCGGGCGTGGATGTGCGCATCGTCGGCGCGCGCGCGGGCGAAAAGCTCTACGAGGAGCTTGTCACCGAGGAGGAATCCGCGCGCACCGTGGACATCGGCGAACACCTGGTCGTTTTGCCGCAGATCGGCACGCGGCCCGCGCAGTACGCAAACGCGGCGCCGATCCCCGCGGGCGCTTATTCCTCGCGCACGGACGCGCCGATCGACAAGGCCGCGATCCGCCGCCTGCTGATCGAGGACGGCACGCTCACCAATCCCAACCTGCTGCACGGCATGCGCACCACGCCCCCCATCGAGCCCGAGGGCGAGCCGGGCAGCGGCTTCATGGAAACCTTCAATGCCGGCTGACGCGCCGATTCTCGTCACCGGCGCCGCCGGGTTCATCGGCCGCTGGGTCGTGCGTCACCTGCTGCGCGAAACGGACGGCGGCGCGCCGATCGTCGGCCTGGACGATCTGTCGAACGGCAGCCGCGAAAACCTCGCCGAATTCGAGCACGAACCGCGCCTTCACGAGTTCATCGAGGCCGATATCCGCGATATCGACACGCTGACGCGCCTTTTCGCCAAACATCGCTTCGGCGCGGTGTTTCACCTGGCCGCGCGCATCAACGTGCAGGAGTCGATCGACGATCCGCGCCGCACGTTTGAAACCGACGTCACCGCGACCTTCGAGCTGCTGGAGCTTGCCCGCGCGGTCGGGTCGCGCGTCGTCATGGTCAGCACGTGCATGGTGTACGAGCGCAGCCTGCGCGAAACGGGCATCCGCGAGGACGATCCGGTCAAGCCCGCGTCGCCCTACGCGGCGGCCAAACTCGCGGGCGAGCACCTGGCGCTCGGGCACTTTCACGCGTACGGCCTGCCGGTGGCCGTGTTGCGCCCGTTCAACACCTACGGCCCGTACCAGAAATCGAGCGGCGAGGGCGGCGTGGTGGCGATCTTCTGCGAGCGCGCGCTTGCCGGGGAGCCGCTTTCGATTTACGGCGACGGAACGCAGACGCGCGATTTTCTCTACGTCACGGATTGCGCGCGTTTCATCGTGGAGGCGGGGATGCATCCCGCCGCGACCGGCCGCGTGCTGAACGCGGGGCTTGGCGAGGATATCTCGATCAACGATCTCGCGCGGCTCGTCGGCGGTCCGGGCGCGTCGATCGAGCACGTGGCGCACATCCACCCGCAAAGCGAAATCATGAAATTGCGCTGCGACCGCTCGCTTGCGCGCGAGCTTGTCGGATGGGAGCCGCGCGTCGGGCTTGCCGAGGGGATTCGCGCCACGCGCGACTGGATCGCCTCGCGCCGGGGGGCGGCATGAACGAGTGCCGGCCCGAATCCGCCCTCGCGGTGCATATCGCGACGGACGCGAATCACGCGCGCAAGGTCGCCGAGGCGCTTGGCGGCGCGCCGGCGATCGAATACGCGCGCGACGCGCACGAGGTCATCACGCGGCAGGACGCCGATGACATCGGCGTCGTCGTGCTGGACACGGACGGCTTGGCGAACTGGCCCGAAGCGCTGCGCAACCTCTACGACGAATTGCCCGGATCGTTCGTCGTGTTGGCCGGCGGACCGGAGGCCGGCGCCGAAGCCTGGCGCCTGGCTATGTCCAACGGCGACGCACGCGTCCTGGCCGGGCCGGCCGACGCGCGGGGTCTTGCGCTCACCATCCGGGCGGCGACCGAGCGATGGTGCCTGGCCGCGAATTACCGGGCGCTCGAGGAGGAATACCGCAAGGTCGATCAAAAGCTCGACTACATCCAGCGCCAATATCTATACCTGAAGGAATACACCGAACGCATCCTGAACAATATGCGCAGCGGTTTGCTCGTCACGGACAAATACGGGCGCGTCACGATGGCGAACCAGTCCGCGGAAAACATCCTGCGCTATCCCCCGGATACGCTCGTCGGACGCAGCATCTCCGACGTGCTGGACGCGTCGCTCCAGCCCGCGGGCGAATCGGAGCCGGAGACGCCCTCGCTCGTCCACCGCGCCGAGGTCGGCGCGACGCGCTACGACGGCCGGCCGATCCACGTCGGTTATTCGACGAGCACGCTCGAGGACGCGACGGGCAAGCCGCTCGGCACGATCATCGTGTTCTCCGACGTGACCGAGGTGAACCAGCTCAAGACGCAGCTCATCCAGACGGAAAAGATGGCCGGCATCGGCACGCTGGCCGGCGGCATCGCTCACGAGTTCAACAACCTCATCGGCGGCATGCTCGGCTACGCGCAGCTCGCGGAGGCGTCCGGGCGCACGGAGGACTACCGCAAAAGCAACGAGGTCGTCTTCCAATCCGCCAAGCGCGCCAAGACGATCATCTCGAACCTGCTCACGTTCGCGCGCCGCGTGCCCAACGTCATCGAGCGCAGCGACCTGCGCGAGCTGGTCGAGCAGGTGATCTCCCTTGTCAAACGCGATCTGCAAAAGGAAAACGTGGCCGTCGAGATCGATGTCGATGACGGGTGCGTCATTCATACGGACCTCGGGCAGTTCCAGCAGGTGCTGCTGAATCTCATCATCAACGCGAAGCACGCCATGATCGACCGCAAGGGCGGTACGCTGACGATCGTCGGCCGGCAGGAAGGCGACAGGCTGCGCGTCGTCGTGAAAGACACGGGCGTCGGCATCCCGGACGACATCCTTCCGCGTATCTTCGAGCCGTTTTTTACCACCAAGGGCTCGATCGGATCGGGCGCGGTCGCCGGAAGCGGCCTCGGCCTGTCGATCAGCTACGGCATCATCTCGGAACTCGGCGGCGAAATTCTCGTGGACACCGTGCCCGGCGAGGGATCGACTTTCACCGTCATCGTGCCCGCCGCGGCGATGGAGCCCGCCGCGCCCGAGCCGGACATAGCCGAGGACGTCCCCGAGGAGACGTTCCGCGAGGCCGGCAAGCGCCGCATCCTTGTCGTGGACGACGAACCCATGATCCGCGAGTTGCTCGAGAATCTCCTGCTGCGCGACGGGCACCGCGTGGCGATCGCCGGCAACGGCTTTGCCGCCGTGGAGCAGGCACGCGCTTTCCGCCCGGACATTGCGATCATCGACGCCCAGATGCCCGGCATCTCCGGCAAGGAAACCTACCAGGAGTTGCGGCGCGAGCATCCGGAGATCAACGCCGTGATGATCACCGGGCAGGTCGGCGGCGAATACGAGGACTTCGCGGGCGAGATGCACGAGCTTGGCATCGGCATCCTGAAAAAACCGTTCGATATTCACGACATCCGCGTGGCGATCCAGCGGCTGTCGTGACCGCCCGCACCCCCGCCCGACATCCCGTATGGACAAAATGGACATCATGGACTCCATGGACGGCGCGCCGTCCCGGTGACGGTTGTCCATACCGCGCATACCGGCCATGATGGAAGCCGAATCCATCGGCACGCCGCATCGGACGCGGGCGCGAAAGGAATCGACGTGGATCTCTACATAAACGGGAAAAAGGCCGGCGACCTTCCGGCGGCGCGGTTTCCGACCGCGGCCGCGCTCGTCGAGCATGTGCTGGACGAGGAAATGATCGACGAAGGCCAGATCGTCGCGGCGGTCGAAATCGACGGCAGAGAAATCGACGCGGACGAGCAGGGGCTCGAGGAAACGCCGATCGGAGGCGACGTCGCCCGCGTGTCCATCACGACGGAATCCGCGTACGGCCTGCTATTGACGGCGATCCGGGAGGCCATTGTCGCGTGCCGCGAGATGGTCACGCAGGCCGGCAAGGCCGCCGAGCAGTTTCGCGGGCCGTCGGTCGCCGACGCCGGCGAATTCTACGCCGCGTTCACGGGCCGCATGCTCGAAACGCTCCAGGACGCCAAGGAGCTGAACGGCTTCATCGATGGCGCGCTCGAGGGATTCGACACCCGCCGCCTGGAAACGAACCTGAACCGCCTCAAACCGCACCTCGAAAGCGCCCTGAAATATCAGGAAGACGCCGACTGGGTGATGCTCGCCGACGTGCTCGAATACGAAATCGCCGGCGTGTTCGACGACATCGCCGCCTACCTCGACGAGGCGAAAACCACGGTCGAGTCGCGCGGGTAGTCGCGATCGTTCACCGCGAAGACGCGAAAAGCGCCAAGCAAGGGGAGTGGCGAATGCACGCGCACCAACAGCGACTTGACCAAGAATATTTGTCGCGCTGGTTCGAATTTACGTCGTCTCTGCGTAGGCTCGACGTTGGTCGCGGGCGCAAATTTTCTTGGCCGTTCCTGTTGGATTTTGAAGCCGCGCCCGAATATTTCACCTCGAGTCCGAGACTCATGATCGTTGGCCGCGAAACGAATGGTTGGGGAGAACCAAGCCGCTTAGATTGGCTTAATTCAGACGCTCACGAAGCAATATTGAAAATCCGCGAGGAATACCGCCGTTTCAAGCTTGGCCGATGCTATCGGAAGCCATTTAACAAGCTAGCTTGGAAATTTTCTCAGGGATTATCGATTGACCCCGGTTGCGAACCACGCGCGAATTTTATCTTGACAAATTTGCTCAAACTTGACGAGCAAGGCGCACGACCCGACAACGACGTCATTAATATCCTGTTCGATTTATTTTCCCTATTGGCGGCCGAAATCGAGATTTGCGCGCCCGACGCCACAATATTTTTTACGGGTCCAGACTCTGACAAGGACATTGCGCGTGCGATGCCCGGAGTCAGGTTTCGCACGGTTGAAGGCTACGACTTTCGAGCATTGGTCAAGCTCGAATCCCCGCAGCTTCCCGAATGCACCTATCGCACATACCATCCTGGATTCTTAATTTTCCCCCGAAATCACCACATCTTTCGCGAACTATTGCAAATTGTTCGCGCGCACTTCGGTCTGCCTACCATAGATCCCGATTTCGAAATCACGTAGGCGCTTCGATGCTGCGCGGCATCCCATCCCATGTCCGCCCTTCGAGAATGCGACCCGCGCGCTTCTTGTTCGTTCCGCCCCATTGTTTGAAGAAAAACGGAACTCGCGCGCGCTCGCATTGATCGCGCAGATCGGTAGCCCATGCCCGCTGCATGGGCCTCGCTTTCGGACCGGACTCGCCGCCAACGATCACCCAGTCAATGCCCCGAAGGTCGAGGTCGTGCAACGGGCCGAGGAGCGGTTCAAGCGACAGGAATTTCGTCTTCGCTCCGGTTGATCGCAGCCGATCGACGCGCCAACGATATTCATCGCTTTCCACGCTGACACCCATCCAGACGTTCGGCGCCCAATCCATCGCCGCGTCGAGTTCGGCGAGTCGGTCGGCACGCTTGGTCAGCACCTGAAATCGGTGCCAATGCGCGCGACGCATGACGTCAAACACGTGCTGGATATAGTTGGGTGGAACGTCTTTGTGGAACAGATCGCTCATGGAGTTGACGAAGATCGTCTGCGGTTTTTTCCATCGCAACGGCAGTTCGAGCATTTGCGGCTGCAGCGTCAGTTCGAATCCGTTGCGGTAGTTCGGCTGTCCCATGGCGTGCAGCCGCTCCGCCATGCGCTCGGCATAGCAATGCTTGCAGCCCGGGCTGATTTTCGTGCAGCCGGTGACCGGGTTCCACGTGGACTCGGTCCATTCGATGGTGGATTTCGCCACTACTGCATGTCTCTTAGCAAATGGTTTGCGATCCTTACGGCGATAGGCGCTCCGCGCTCGTTAGCCGCTGCGAAGCAAAGTAAGTATAGCGGATTGCGCGACGAGTTCCGAAGCACGCCCGGACGGTCGGCAACGCCGGCAAATATTGCGCGAAGACGATCGACGAAAAAACGGCCAATCGATTCAGTCGACGCTTTGACAACATGTTCGGCCTCGCTATCGAACAGTGTCGGCGTTCTTTCCACGCGATAAAACGCTTCGTACCAGTCCTGTGTGCCGAGCAGTAGATCGAGACGCTTTCGCCAGGAACCTGGGATATCGCCTGAACGGGTAAGCAGCCGGTTTACGCCGATACCAAGCGGAAACAGCAACCAGAGGTCGATGGCGCGCGTCGCCGCGATCGCATTGATGGTCTCCCATTCGACTTGCATTCCATACGGATCAAGAAAAAGAACCGCACGTTTGTTGCGCCAATTCGACCGACAAATCTCGCGGATCTTATCGTTCGCTTCGCCGTGTCGTATTTCGATTTGCGAGGACTTGGCGGGGTACTTCAATTTTAGCTTTTCCAACTCATCGCAGCGATCAGCACGCTTTTCGACGAAAACGAATCCGTCGAACGCTGGTTCGATGCTCAACGCGCTAAGAGCGGAGCCTTCCAGGAGCGACTGCGGTTCGGGATCCGCTAAATCCGGCAACAAGAGTGTTTGCGATTTGCCTTCACGCGTCCGTACTTCGCGATATCCCGTTCCAGCAAACGCGTCGATGTAGATTTTTCGAAACGGCTGGTTTTTTAACGCCTTTGTGTATTCTTGAAGGTATCGCGAAATGACTTCGAGCTTGGCCGTTGTCCAATCGCCGCCAAATCGATGACCGCTATCGTCGTTCGACATAGGCTTCGATATAGAATATGGCTTGAATTATGGGAAGCAGGGTTGATGGCGCAGTGCGCGCTCTCGGATCGAAGTCTGGCCTTGTCGCTTTGTCGTCCTTCGTCTTCTTCGCGTCCTTCGCGCCTTCGCGGTAAAAAACGCGCCTTCTTTATCCCCCCAACGCCCCGAAATCTCCACTCCAATCCTCAACCAGTTTCCCCCATCCTCCGATAAAATATGTCGGGCAAGGAATCGCCCGCGGAACAGGACGAAAGGAATCGGAAGATGCCGTTGCCGGTGGGACAGGTGCAAAGCGTTTTGTCGAGCTACATGAAGCAGCTCCGCACGCGCGGCACGTCTGAAAAATCCGGCGGCGGATCGCGCGGACCCGACGTCGTGACGATTTCTCTTGAGGGCAAGCGGCGCGAGCTTATGGAACGCATCGGCGACGCCGCCGTCCGCGCCTTCCGCGAGTCTGCCGGAGGCAAGACGCAGCCGGAATAGGCCCCAAGCCCGCCGCCCAGGAGCGCAAGCGGGGACGGGCCGGCGCGCTTTTCCGCTCATGAAAACAGGCCGAAACGCCGATTGAGGAGGTGACGCCTGACGCGTCCGGGGCGAGAAAAGCCAGGTGGCATCCATGAGCGAGAAACTTCACAAACGAATTCTCGTCGTTGACGACGAGGAAATTTTCCGCATGTTCCTCGCGCGCGCCCTGTCCGACGAAGGCTATGAGGTCGAAACGGCGTCCGACGGCGACGAGGCCATCGCCCTGCTTTTGCGCAAACCCTTCGGCGTCATCCTCACGGACCTGCGTATGGCCCGGGTCGGCGGATTGGAAGTTCTGCGCGTCGCCCGCAAGCAGGATCCGGACATCAACGTCATCATCGTGACCGGCTACGCGTCGCTCGATTCCGCGCTCGCCGCCATCAAGTCCGGCGCGTACGATTACATCACCAAGCCCTATCAGCTCGAGGAGGTGCGCCTTTCGGTCGCGAACGCGTCGGAAAAACGCCGCCTGGTCGCGGAAAACACGCGCCTCGTCGAACTGCTCCAGTCCGCGTACGACCAGCTCCGCACGCTCACCGAGCCGGCGAGCGTCGAATCGCGCGAGGATTTCCGCGCCGAGTTGGAACGCCGGCAGCGCGAAATCTTCGAAACGCTCCGCACGTTGCGCGAGGCGCGCCTGGCCGCCGCCGGCCAGCCGCGCAACGGTTATCCGGCACCGGCCGCGAAAGGAAAGCCTGCGTCGAATGGAACGTGAACGGCCACCCGACGCCCTTGTGCCGGCCACGCCGAGGCCGATGGTTTCGCCGGCCGCGAGCGTGTTGATCGTCGAGGACGACGACACGATCCGCGAGGCGCTCGCCGCGTACCTCACGCGCGCGGGATTCATGGTTTCGCAAGCCGAAAACGGCGTTCGCGGGCTCGATGTGGCGCGCGAGCGGGCTTTTGACGTCATCGTCTCGGACGTGATGATGCCGGAGATGAACGGACTCGCGTTTCTGGAGCAGGCCCGGATCATCCATCCTGATTGCGCGGTCATTCTCATCACGGGATACGCGGACCTGTCCGTGGCGATCGAGGCGATGAAAAAAGGCGCGGCGGATTTCGTCAGCAAGCCCTTCCAGTTCGAATACCTGGAGGGAGTCATCCGCGGCATCCTGCGCAAGCGCGGCGCGGACAAGCCCGAAACCCGGGAGGCGATCTCCGAGCGCCTGGAGCAGAAGGTCCAGGAGCTTTCGATGCTCCAGTCGATCAACGAGCTGATGGAAGACCTGCCCGGCGCGGAGGATATCTTCGCGAACCTGTGCGACATGGCTACCAAAATCTGCGGCGCCGGCGCCGCGGCGTATTATCTGTTCGACCGCGACACGAACGTCTTCACGCTTCACAAGATCCATCCGCAACTCTCGGAGATCGGCCGGCCCGGCTCGATCCGCCTGCCGAGGATCGTCGCCGACACGCTCGCGCGCGATCGCCAGCCCCTGCGTTTCGCGGAACCGGCCGGCATCGACTTCTACCGTTCCGTCGTCGGCCCCGCCGCCGATCGCCCGCGCGCCGTCGTCCTCGCGCCGCTTTTCGTTCGCGACGAATACTTCGGCCTGCTATCGGTGGAAGACAAGATCGCGTCCGTCGCGTTCACCGAGGACGACGTCTCCTACATCCGCCTGTTCCTGAAAAAGGCGGGCATGGCGATCGAAAACCGCGCCCTCTACGAGACGATCTACAACAACCTCATCTCCACGCTGCACTCGCTCGTCTCGACGATCGAGGCGAAAGACCCGTACACGCGCCTTCATTCCGACCGCGTCACGCGCCTCGCCGTCATGATCGGCGAGGAGATGGGATGCGCCGACGAGGATCTGGAGAGCCTGCGTTTCACCGGCATGCTCCACGACATCGGCAAGATCGGCGTGTCCGACGCGGTGCTGCAAAAAAAGGGTCCGCTGACCGCGCAGGAGTTCGAGTCGATCAAGCTGCACCCGATCATCGGCGAAAAGATCCTGACGCCACTCAATATGATGCCGCACGAGCGCGCGGTGATCCGCAATCACCACGAGCGCTGGGACGGGCGGGGCTACCCCGACGGCCTGGCCGGCGCGGACATCCCGTTTCTGACGCGCATCCTTTGCCTGGCCGACGCCTACGACGCGATGACCTCCGACCGCGTTTACCGTTCGGGCCTGCCGCACGAAACGGCGATGAAGGAAATCATCGACAACGCCTGGAAGCAGTTCGACGGCAACGTCGTCAACGCCTTCCTGTCGATCTGCAAACGCATCCCGAACCTGAAATCCCACCTCGACCACGTCATCGATCCGAAGTCCGCGGCGTAAAAAAGGCTGGAAGGCTGGACGCCTGAAGTCCGATAAGTCATCGCAAGGCTCTTTGCGGCGGTTCGGTCGTTCCGGTCCATCATTTCCATTTTGTCCATGAAGCCCATTGAGCCCGTGCGTCTGCCCTCGACGCATGGCGTCAATTCCTTGACATTTCGCCCGAACACTGACAGAATCCCGCCCGTCCATCGATAGAAATTTCGCGGTTTTTTGACGAATTCGCCGCTGTTTGACATGCGGCGGGCGTCGGACGCGAAAGGAACACGCAAGGGGCCGATCCTTCGCTACGCTCAGGAGGAGCTCGGCGTTCCCAGGGGGCCGAACTGGGGTTCGGCGGTCCCAGGACGGAGGCGTTTTGCAGGATTCCGAGGCACGCGCGCAGCGACGGAAATATGTCCGCGTCCAGGACGTCGTTCGCCTCAGCTTCGAGGTGATCGAACAGGATGCCCTGGAAGAAGCCAAACGGCAGATCGCCTACATGCGCGCGCACGACGCGGACTTCTACCCGCGCCGCTTTTCCGTTTCGCGCTCGTCCGACGGCGACACCGACGCCGCACTGCGGCAGATCGGCGACGCCATCGCGCGGCTCGACCAGAAGCTCGATTACGTGCTTTTCATGGTCGATCGCCTGCTCGACACCGAAGACCGCATGAAATTTTCGCACCCGATGCATTGCGACATCTCCGGCGGCGGCATGATGTTCGCCGCGGTCGACAAGCCCGGCCCCGGCGCGCTCATGCGTATGTCCGTTCTGCTCGGGCGATACAACGTTTCGCGGCCGATCCACCTGATCGCGCGCGTCGTGCGCTCGACGCTCGCGGCGCCCGCCGATCCGACGCACCCGTACCGCGTCGCGGTGCATTTCCTGGATATCGCCGAGGACGACCGCGAGGCGATCATCGCGCACGTCATCGCCGTACAGCGCGCCGAACTGCGTGCGCGCCGGGGGAAAGAGGCGTGATGTTTGAAACCCGCTCCCTGACGGTCGCGGTTCCAGCCTGGGAACGCCGAACCCCAGTTCGGCATGCACGCTCCCTGATGGTCGCGGTTCCAGCCTGGGAACGCCGAACCCCAGTTCGGCATACCCGCTCCCTGACGGTCGCGGTTCCCACCTGGGAACGCCGAACCCCAGTTCGGCATACCCGCTCCCTGACGGTCGCGGTTCGTCGCGACGAGCGGTTCTCCGTGCCCTCCGCGTTGAATCGCGATTTGCGATTCATTCCCCATTCCCCATTCCCAATTCCCAATTCGAAATGACCGCCAGCATCCTCATCGTCGACGACGAACCCGAAATGCTCGAACCGCTCGTGCGTTTTTTCAAACTCGACGGCTATGAGGTGCAGGGCGCGCAAAGCGGCACGGAGGCCATCTCCCGGGCGCGCGGCGAAAACTTCGACCTGATGATCACCGATCTCTCCATGCCGGAGATGGACGGCATTTCCTTGCTCAAGGAGATGAAGAACCTCTCGCCGCGGACGGTGGCGATCGTGGTGACTGGACATGCGAGCGTGAACACGGCCGTCGAGGCTATGAAGCTCGGCGCGATCGACTACGTGCAAAAGCCGGTGAGCTTCGACGAATTGCGGATCGTCGCGGAGCGGGCGCTCGAGCACAAGCGGCTCAAGATGGAAAACCAGTCGCTGAAAAAGCAGCTCAAAAAGACGTGGGACGCGAGCAACATCATCGGCGACCACCAGACGATGCAGCAGCTCAAACGGATGATCGAGCGCGTCGCCGAGACAGACGCGACGGTGCTCATCACCGGCGAGTCGGGAACGGGCAAGGAGCTTGTGGCCAAGGCGATCCACGCGGCGAGCGATCGCAACAACGCGTTTCTCGTGCCGGTCAACTGCGGCGCGATTCCCGAGCCGCTGCTCGAATCGGAAATGTTCGGCCACGTCAAGGGCGCGTTCTCCGGCGCGACCACGAACCGCACGGGCCGCTTCGAGATGGCCAACGGCGGCACGATCTTCCTGGACGAGATCGGCCACATGGCGCCCGCGCTTCAGGTGAAGCTCTTGCGCGTCATTCAGGAGCGCGAGTTCCAGCCGGTCGGTTCGTCGAAGACGCGCTACGTCGACGTGCGCATCGTCGCGGCGACCAACGCGGATCTCGAAAAAGAGGTGGCCGGGGGCGGCTTCCGCGAGGATCTGTATTATCGCATCAACGTTGTGCCAATTCACGTCGCGCCGCTGCGCGAGCGGCGCACGGACATCCCGCTTTTGGTCAACGCGTTTATCGAACGCTGCCGCAAGGAGCGCAACCGCGACATCCGCCCGCCGTCCGACGAAGTGGTCGGCGCGCTGATGGCCTACGACTGGCCGGGCAACGTGCGCGAGCTCGAGAATCTCATCGAACGGCTCGTCATCCTGTCGGACGACGGGCGAATCAAGCTCGCGGACCTTCCCGAGAAAATCCACCGCCGGATGGGCATCCAGATCCCCGGCTCGATCCTCATCCCCGAGGACGGCCTGGATTTCAACGGCATCGTCGGCGACCTGGAAGACCGCCTCATCCTCGCCGCGCTCGAAAAAACGGGCGGCAACAAGAACTTCGCCGCGAGGCTCCTTGGCCTCAAACGCACCACCCTCGTCGAGAAGATCAAGAAAAAGGGTATCGACTTGAATGGCGAGGAGGACGGCGAGGAAGAGGAAGCCGTCGCGAAGGCGTGATTGGACGCGCTCGCGAAATTCGCTGAATTACGCCGTTATAGTCCATTCCCGCCCGTCGAATTGTCCATGCGCATGGCGCTTGAGTCTCGGCAAGCGTTACCGGTCCGCCGTCAAAATCCCGTCAAAATCAGGCCGGTTGTAAAAAAACCAGCTTCGCTCATCTTGGAAATTAATATGCAATAATCAATAGTTAAGCTTATCAGCCGCTTGGCACCCCGATTGCTTCTAATTCCCCCCGCACACGTTTTTGTGCGTGGGGATTCATGTCGATCCGTCAGGTTGCGCCTTACATCGCCCTCGTCCTGGCCGCGCTTGTCGCGTTGTGGACGTCCGTCGCCAGGGCGGCGGAGGACGTTGCCGTGCCGGACGCGATCGCCGCGACCCCGAACCAGGACGGCGTCGCGCCCGCGCCGGGCGCGACGCCGTCCTGGTTCGGGG
>JAIOHV010000074.1 GCA_019912885.1 bacterium | reverse complement strand
CGACCCCCAAATATACGGATTTGTCGTCGGCGAAACGAACACGCAAACCGCCGCGTTTTTCGGCGTCGTGCATGACGGACGCGTCACGCGCAAGACGCTGCCGTTCGCCGAGGATATCCGGCTGAACGCCATCGACTACCTGCGCGACGATGACTGGGGCATGATTGTCGGTCAGGAGCACGACGCGAACGTGGGCGCGGCCTTCGAACTCATCGGCGAAACGGCGGGCGCGGTGACGCTGCCGTTTCTCCCGGACAACTGGGATCTCGTCGACGTCGCGGTGGTGGATGTCGGCAAGGCGTTTATCGTCGGCAACCAGACGGGACCGACGGGCGCGCGCGGAATCATCTTCGAGGTGGCGCCGGGCGGCGTGACGCCCATGACTCCGCCCGTTCTCGTCGAGCCGTGGCGCCTGGATAGTGTGTCGTTTTTTTCGACGACCAAGGGTTGGGCGGTGGGCTTCGACGACGCGAACAACCAGACGCTCATTCTCGGCTACAACGGATTCGCGTGGACACGATTCGACACCCCGGCGGAGAACTTCGCGCAACTCACGACCGTGACCGCGCCTTCGACGTTTTTCGCGGTGACGCTCGGTTCGATCCTCGAGAAGGGCGCAACGACCACGAAAGGGTACTCGCTCGTATGGGACGGACTGTCGTGGCTTGAGGTCTTTGCGTTTCCCGGCGACGGCGTGCAATGGTGGTTCTCGAACATTTACGCCTTGTCGGACACCGACGTGCGCAGCTTCGTCATCAAATCGAACCACCTCGAGGAATGGAACTTCAACGGCTTTAGCTGGACGCGGAAAATCCACGCCGCGTCGTTCGCGTCGAACAGCATCATCTCCGCGGTGAGCTTCATCGACGGCGACACGGCGCTGTTGGCGAGCCGCCAACGCACCGGCAGCATCGGCGCCGTGTACACGCAGGTCGGCTCGGTGTGGCAGGCGTTCGACGAACACCCGACGAGCATGGGCAATCTCCACGACACCTTTGCCGTCGGCTATCGCTGAACGCACGATCGCGCGCGCAACGTCGCCGCGCGACAGGACGTAAACATCGACATGGCATTTCCGGAACCGATATCCATGCCCGCGCCAATGCCCCTGGCCGGGCCGCTTGTCGACCAACACGGCCGGACGTTCACCTACCTGCGCATTGCGGTGACCGAGGCGTGCAACCTGCGGTGCGTGTATTGCATGCCGGAAGAAGGCTTACCGCTGACGCCCGAACGCGAACGCCTTTCCGGCGACGAAATCCGGCGCGTCATCCGCGTGGGCGCCCGGCTTGGCGTCTCGAAAATCCGCTTCACGGGCGGCGAGCCGACGTTGCGCCCCGATCTTCCCGATCTCGTGGCCGACGCTTCGCGGACTTCCGGCATTGCGTCGGTCCATTTGACGACAAACGGGCTGCTGCTGGCGAAGCTGGCGCACCCGCTTGCCGACGCGGGTTTGTCCGGCGTGAATGTCAGCGTCGACAGTCTCGATGCCGCGCGCTATCGCCAGATCGCGCGGCGCGATGCTTTTGGACCGGCGATGGCGGGGCTGGCCGCCGCGATCGACGCCGGCATCGCGAGCGTGAAGATCAACGTCGTTGCGCTGCACGGGATGAACGACGATGAGATCGCCGCGTTCGCGCGCCTGACGCGCGAGATGCCGGTGAGCGTGCGTTTCATCGAGCTGATGCCGTTTGACAGCCACCAGATCTGGCGAACAGGGCGATTCGTGACGTCCGGCCAGATCGTCGACGCCCTGCACGCGGCGTATCCGGATATCGAGGACGCCGGCGGCACGCGCACCGAACATCGCGCGTTTCGACTGCCGGGCGCGCGCGGGACGATCGGTGTCATCCCCGCTTACACGCGCGATCTTTGCGGCGCGTGCGACCGCATCCGCCTGACGGCCGACGGCAGGATTCGCAACTGCCTGTTCGCGCGCGGCGAATTCGATCTGCGCGCGCTTTTGCGCGACGGCTCCGGCGACGCCGCGATCGAAACGCGCCTTCGCGAGGCCGTGTGGGCGAAAGCGCGCGACGGCTGGGATGCACAGCGAGAGGCGACGCCGGTGGCGTTCGTTGGCCGCGTGCGCGAGAGCATGACGGAGATCGGGGGGTAGGTCGCAGGAGTTAGAAAATAGAAAATAGAAAATAGAAAATAGTGCGTCGCAAGGCGGCGACTTGGCTATCCGTGTCTTTGGATTTATCAGACTTCTGCTTGCCTGACACGCGCGTCTTTCCTAATTCCTAATTCCTGATTCCTAATTCCTATTTCCTAATTCCTATTTCCTATTTCCGTCTTCGATGCTATCAGCACTTGCTCATGAGAGAGCTTATTTCCATGTGGCGGCACACGCGGATGGTTGTGCTCGTCGCCGTTTCCGCGGCGTGCTACGTGGCGGTGCTGATCCCGTTCAAGATCGCAGTCATCGTGCCGGGGCTGACGGAGGCGCGGCCGGGCGCGGCGGTGCCCGTGCTGTTTTCCTTTCTGTTCGGGCCGGCGGGCGCGTTCGGCGCGGCGTTCGGCAATCTGATCGGCGACATCCTCGGAGGCATGTTCGGGCCCGGCAGTATCCCCGGGTTTGTCGGCAACTTCGTGTACGGCTTCGTGCCCTACGCCGCGTGGCGCGCGCTGGCGGGCGCGTCGCCGCCGGGCGCGCGCGGCGCCATCGACTGGCTTCTCGCCGGCGGCATCGTCGTTCTGGCGTGCCTTTCGATCGCGACCATCATCGGATGGGGCGCGGATCTGCTCGGCCTTGCGCCTTTCGCGGCGCTCGGAAACATCATCTTTCTGAACAACCTGCTCGCGTCTGTCGCGCTCGCCCTTCCCGGCATCGCCCTGACGCACCGCCGCGTCGAACGCGCGGGGCTTTTGTGGCACGAGATTCTCGACAATACCGACACGGGACGAGGGCGGTTTCGCTATCTCGGTCTTGCGCTCCTGATTGCCGGCTCGGTCGGCGGATTCGCGACGGGCAACGTCATTTCGCTTGGCGCGCTTGGCGCGGACTTCGGCGCGGCGGGATTCGCCGGACCGAGCGGCACGGCGGCGGTCGGCGCGGGCGTGGCGCCGTTTGTCGCGCTGATCCTCGCCGGCTGCGCGCTGCTCTGACGTGAGCGGCGCGCCGGCCATAACGCTTGCCGGCGTTTCCTTTCGGTATCGGCGCGCGGAAGCCGATGCGTTGTCCGGCGTCGACCTCGACATTCCCGAAGGCGCGTTCCACGGCATCATCGGGCGCAATCGCGCGGGCAAGTCGACGCTCGCCTCCACGATCAACCGCGTCGTGCCCGCGTTTCATCGAGGCGACATGCGTGGCGCCGTCCGCGTGCGCGGCGAGGATACGGCGGGACGCACCTGCGCCGAGATGTCCGCCGTGGTGGGCATGGTGTTTCAGGACTTCGAGACGCAGCTTTTTTCCACGAGCGTGCGCCGCGAAATGGCGTTCTACATGGAGAATCTCGGCTTTCCGCCCGCGCGCATGCGCGAATCGGCGGCGCGGCGGCTCGCGGAACTTGGCCTATCCGATCTGATCGACCGCGAACCGGCGACACTCTCCGGCGGACAGAAGCAGCGGCTCGCGCTCGCGTCGGTACTTGCGGCGGATACGCCCGTCGTGGTGCTCGACGAGCCGACGACCGATCTTGATCCCGCCGCGGCCCGCGAGCTTTCCGCGACAATCCGCGCGATGCGCGCCGAAGGCCGGACGATCATGCTGATCACGCACGACCTTTCGCTCGTCGAGGATGCGGACCGCGCACACCTGATCGACGCGGGAAGCGTCGCGGCAAGCGACGCGCCGCGCACGCTGTTTGCCGACGCGGCGGCGCTGGCGGTGCGGGGACTGCGTCCGACGCAAATCGACGAATTGGCGCAGCGGCTTGGGATCGACGCGTTGCCGCGCGATGTGGAGAAGGCGGCCCAGGTGCTGGGGCGAAGCCACCCGCTCCCTGACGGTCGCGGCTCTGATCCGGGAGCACAGGCGTCCCGCGTGTTTCGAAGCCACCCGCTCCCTGACGGTCGCGGCTCTGATGGCGGTCGCGGCTCCGATGGCCTTCGCGGCTCTGACGGCGGTCGCGGCTCTGACGACGGTCGCGGCACAGACATCGCAGATGCGGCGCCGGGCGATGTGGTCGCGAGCGTGCGCGGATTGCGGGCGGGTTACGTGCGCGGCGTGGAGGTCTTGCGCGGCGTCGATCTTTCCGTGCGCGAGGGGGAGATTGTCGCGCTGCTCGGCGCGAACGGATCGGGAAAGACCACGCTGATCCGCCACCTCGCGGGCCTGATGAAGCCGTGGGGCGGCGAGGCTGTCGTCGGCGATCGCGCGGTCGGCGGCGTGCGCCCGCCGGAACGCGCCCGGCTTGTCGGCATCGTGGTGCAGAATCCCGATCATCAGATTTTTCGCGCGAGTTGCCTTGACGAGGTGGCCTTCGGGCTTTTGCAGATCGGCACGTCGGATGGCGAAATCGAGACGCGCGCGCGCGAGGCTCTGGCGCTCGTCGGCCTGGATGCGCGCGCGGACAGCGATCCGTTCACAATGACCAAGGGCGATCGCAAAAAGCTCGCACTGGCGTGCGTTGTCGCGTGCCGCCCTCGCCTTCTGCTTCTCGACGAGCCGACGACGGGGCTCGACGCCGCGGAGCAGGACGCGCTGATGGGGACGGTGGAGCGCCTGGCCGCGCGCCGGCATGCGGTTGTCATGATCACGCACGTCATGGAGATCGCGGCGCGGCACTCGCACCGCGCGCTGGTGCTGGATGCCGGAAACGTGATCGCCGAGGGCGAAACGTTCGACGTGTTCGGCAACCGCGATGCGCTGGCCCGCGCGCATCTGGCGGCGCCGCCCGCCGTGGCGCTGGCGCACCGCCTGGGCGTACGCGCGCGCGACGCGGAGGAGTTGGCGGCGCGGCTTTCGCGAGGCGTGGCGTGAAAGGCTTTTTCGTCACCGATGCGTCTTTCCTTGGCCGGCGGCATCCGGTGACGCGCACGCTGTTTATGGTGCTGCTGTGCGTGCCGCCAATGATCGTTCGCGATCCGGGGCCGATGGCCATCGTCGTCGCGTGTTACGCCGCGATCGCGGCGGCGTCGCGCGCGCTCGCGTCCGTCTGGCGCATCCGCGCGCTTGTCGTCGTGTTCTTTTTCACGACAACTGTGATGTGGTCCGTATTTTTCCCCGCGCCCGATCCGCCGCTGTTGGAGGTGCTGTTCGTGCGTGTGACGCCGGGGTCGATCGCGCACGGCGTCGCGATGGCGCTGCGTCTTCTCGCGTTTCTTCTCGCGGCGATGATCTACCTGTCCGCAACGCGCATCGAGGAGATGAGTTTCGCGCTCGAGCGCCTGGGCGTGCCTTATCGCGCGTCGTTCGCGCTGTCGCTCGCGTTCCGGCTGACGCCGCTATTTCTGGAAAGCGCACGGCACATCCAGACCGCGCAGATCGCGCGCGGCGTGGATTTTGATGCGGGGTCCGTGCTCACGCGCGCGAGGCGGTATGTGTCGATCCTCGTTCCGGTGCTTGTGGCCGCGTTGCGCAACGCGGACGGGCTGGCGCTTGCGCTCGAGTCCAAGGGTTTCGGCGCACCCGGCGAGCGGACGTCGATGTTCGAATACCGCGCGGGCGCGGCGGACCTGGCGGTGCTTTTGCTCGGCGCGGCGATGATCGCGGCGGCGGTCGCCTGGCGGATGGTCGAGTAAAAGGCCGGAAGGCTGAAAGACTGGAAGGCTGGAAGGCCATCACGAGGTCGCAATTCCAACGGGAGTGGCTTGGCGACGTACGCTACGGCCTATCCACCGCAGGTCATCCGCTCAAAGTCGCCGCCTTCATCATTTTTGGCGTCTTCGACGTCGATCGCGTCGCCGGGCGCGTCCTTGGGAAGGAACAAGCCCGACGTGAACGAGCGCGCGCGTATGCGGGCGGCAAGCATCGCGGCGCCGGCGTTCGGATCGGAACGCAGCGCGTCGACCGTCGCCTGGCGCGCGGCGTCGGACGGGAGCGCGGGAGCCTTGTGGCGCGGCGCGTCGTCCTCGTCGAAATAGCCGGGCACGAATCCGGGGCCGTCGTAGAGGTAGCCGTCCCCGTCGCTGTCGGTGCCGTCGAGATCGATATAAATCGCGTTCGTGATGCCATAGGGCATGTAGTCGAAATTGCGCGCGAAAATGCCGCTTTGCGGCAGCGGGTTGCCGATGTCGAGCCCGGTCCAGCGTTGCAAAAGCTGGCTGATGCCCAAAAGCAGCGTGTCGGTCAGTTCGATCGACGGTCCTTCGATCGGGTTTACGACAGGCGTCATACTCTCGTAACCGATGGCGACGACATTGATGAACGTGTCGGCGTCGAGCGCGCAGGGGACACTCGCGTTGAAGCGATCCACCTTGCCGCGCCCGGCGATCGCAAAACCCTCGGTGTCGCACCCAAGCGCGATGCCCGATGCGTCGCGGCCGATCTCGCCGATCAGCCGGCCGTTGCCGTAGATCTCGATGCGGTCGAGCGCCATCCACGGCGGCGCCTGGGCGCGGATGCGCACGCCTACCACATCGCCCGCGGCGGTGAACTCGTCTCCGATCGGGTGGCCGTCGACCCACGCCTCGACAAAGGGGCCGGTGGTAACCATCGCGCGCGCGTGCTTCATGTTCGTGATCAGCTCGTTCACGTTCACGAAACGCGGATCGTCGTTGTCCATCATGACGTACGTGCGCGCCTTACCAGTCTCGATGTTCTTGAGGTCGTGCGAATCGGAGCATCCCAGGCCCGCGAGACGCTTGCCTTGCGCGAGGATCGTGAAGTAGTCGTCGATCATGCCGCGATTGGTCATGTCAAGGATGAGATCGCCTGTTTCGATGCGCGCCTGCTCCTCGCCCGTACGCACGAGCACCGGCAGATACGGCGAATCCGCGGGGCGCGGCTGGAACAGCTCGCTGTGGCGGCGGTCCTCGTCCGTCGCGGTGCGGATGTCCTGGTAGCGCTTACCGTTAATCAGTTCCATGCCGTCGAAGTCCCACGAGAACGACTCGCTCGCGTCGGTCGAAAACAGCGCGCCGCCGTGGATCACGGGATTGCCGAGCGTGAAGATGTCCGGCGTGGAAAAGACGCCGCGATATTGCAGAAAACCGTACGCGCGCAGATAGCCGGTGATGCTTTCCTGCGAATGGTTCACGATGACGATCGGGTCCTGGTTGATGAGGCCGCGATCGCCGCGCGCGCGTAGTCCGTCGAACACATCCTGCGGCGTCCACTCGGGCATGGGACCGCCGTCCGGCAGTTCGGCCGACGGGCTCGGCTGCTTCCAGTCCGGCGCGCCGCCCGCGATTTCGCCCTCGCCGTAGCGCAGCGGATAGCCGTTGAAGTGTCCGTAAGACAGATGCGACAGCTCGTCGCCGGCGAGGGTGTAGAGCAGATCGCGCCCGCCGAGCTGTTCGAGTTCCGGCGCGTAGTTCGTGATGTAGTCGTGGTCGCTTGACGCGATGACCTCGACGCCCTCCACCATCGCGGACTTCAGGCGCCCGGAAATGGATGCGCCCGCGTCCACGCTGTGCATCGTGTGCAGGTGGAAATCGCCGGCGATCCACCCGGACGTATCGACGACGCGTTCGATGTAGAGGATGGCCGTTTCGGTTTGCAACGGCTTGAGGGTGACCGTCGCCTCGTCGATCGAATATTCCGGCCCGCGGCTCGCGACGAGCCGATATTCGCCGGGCGAAAGCGTGATCTCGCCCGTTCCGTCGAGCGTGTGCACGACCGCGACCTCGTTCGCCGGAAAGAATCCCTCGCCGATGAACGGATCGGGCGTGCCGCCGTCGGACAGTCGAATCGCGGTGACCTTTGCGGGGGTCGGGCGCTCTTGCGCATCGAGCCCGACGACGCGGAAATTCACCGCGCCGGACGCCTCCAGAATGAGCGCCGCTTCTTTATTGCCGCCGGCCTTCACCTCGATGGGATAAAGCTTGCTTCGCGTGAAACCGGGACCCGTCGCCAGGAGGATGTAGCGTTCGCGGCCCGTCGCCTCATCGACCGGAAGCAAGCCGGAGAAGCTGCCGTCCTTCGCGGCATCGAAGCGCCCCGCGTCCGTCGTGAATCGCGACAACGGAAGTAGGCGGTGCGCTGTTACCGCGCCCGCGTCGAGGGCGGCGAGCGATTCGTTCATCTTGTCGTAGTCGTAATAAAGGCGCACGTATTCGCCCGAATCCGTGAAGCGCGGGTGCTTGAATACGTGGACCTGCACGCCCGACGCGGGCTCGGACGCGCCCTCGAAAAAGACATGGCCGCTAACGCGAGCGGCCGGCCAGCCCTTGATGCGCACGACCTCGTCGAGAAGGCCCGCAACGTCTTCGTCGGAGATGACGAACTTGCGTTTGAAACGGTAGCGCGCGCCGGGTTCGGGCGTGGAGTCGTTGGTCTGCGCGATCGCGGAGAAGCCGATCGTCAGGATGCTCTCCATGAGCGGCAGCGAGATGGGCCCCTCGTCGCCGACCATCGCGTAGCCGATGCCGTCGCCGATGCCCGCGACCCAATCGACCAGAAGCGGCGAGGCGAGGATCGACTCACCGCGAAGGTAGGACTCCTCTATCTGGAAGTCGGGCGCGAACCCGAAAACTCCGGGGCCGAACATGTCGAGTGAGTTGCCGAAGAACATCGCGTCGCCGAGCGCGACGGAATCGATCATCGCCGTGATCGGGTCTTCGTTCGGCTCAAGCGGGCGCACGGCGACGTCGAAGATGCGTTCGGGTTCGCCGCCGTCCTCGTTCAGCACGAGGAACGTCGTTTCGATATCGACGTGCGTGTCGCCGGGGGCGAGCGAATAGGTTGTCTCGGCGCGCAGCGGCAGGCCGTTTAGCGGCACGGGGATGATGGCCAGCGGCTGGAGGAAATCGAACAGCTCGCCGCTGACGCGCACCACCGCCGCATCGCCGCCCCCGCCGTTATCGACGATGGCGACCGCGTCTTGCGGCACTTTGAGAAGCGGCCCGCTGCCGGGAATCGTCTCGATTCCGAAGCCCTTGATGTCGATGGCGGGCGTAATCTCGCCAAGCTGATCGTTGCCGGCTTTCGACGGATCGAAGTGCTGCTCGAAACGCTTGATGTCCGCGTCGATGATCGCACCGCCGCGCCGCGACGCCGCGAGGCTCGTCGGATGCGCGTTGATGATGACGCGCACGCGATCGTTCTCGAGCATGATATCGCCGATGGCGCCAAGCGCCTTGTCGCCGCCGATGAGCTGCGCGCGGTTCGTGATGCGATAGGCGCGCGCGACGGAAAAATCGTCCCCCGATTCGGTGCAGCCGCCCGCGGCGACAAGCGCCAGCGCGGCCGCCGCAAGCGCGGCGACGGCCGCGCGCCGATGCGTGCGCGCGTTCATCAGAATTGCAGCCCCGCCTGAAGCGTCACGGTGTCGTTGTCGATCTCGGGCATGCCCTCAAGCTCGGCGCGCCAGACGTAGTTGGCTTGCAGCTTCAGGCGATGCCGCGTCGCGAAATGGACGTTCAGGCCCGCCGTCGTGTTCGCGAGCAGGCGGTCGTCGAGGTCGTCGGTGAGAAGTTCCAGGCGGAATTCCTCGTATCGCGCGGCGAGTTCCACGTGGCGCGGGATGACAAACCACCCGCCCTGCACGTGCCAGCCGGAGGTTTCCCAGTCGTCCGCGAATTGTTCCGCAATGATGTCATCGGAGACGTCGGGTTCAAAGCGCGTGGCGATCATCTCGCCGGAAACCGAAACGCCGGCCCAGCGGATTTCGGCGTCGTAGCCGATCGCCTTTACGATCGTGCCCAGGTCGTTGTTTTGCAGCAGAGACGCGCCAAGGGAGATTTGCGGTATCCATTCGCGCTCGGACTCAAGCGGCGTGAGGTCGCCTTCGCCCGTTTCCATCGGGCCGAACAGGTCGACGCGCGCGCGGGCGACGTACATCCGGTTGTCGTTGTCGTCGCGTCCGTATTGCTTGTCCTCGCGGCCGTTGAACGCGCCGCCGGCAAGATCCAGGCTGACGATCTCATCCCCGTCGCCGCTCCGGATGACGCACGACGGCTCAAAGGTGGCGCCGACGTCGTAGCGGATCGGCATCTGCTCGACCGCCATCGCGCGGCGGATGAATTGCAGATCGCCCTCGCCTGCGAGGCTCTGGCGCGAAAACGGGATCTTCTGCGCGCCGATGGTTCCGCCGAAATATGGGGTGAAGCTTTCGTCTTCCCAGTTCTCGTGCGTCCAGTGAAGACGCATGAAGGCGTATTTGAGCGCGACATCCGTGCGCTCGCCGTCGCGATTTTGCGCCTCGCCGAGAAGCTTCACGGTGAGCCAGTCGAAAAGGACGTGGCCATTCAACCCCAACTCGGCGTTGTTGAGCGCAAACCCGCGCTCGTCATCCGGCGAGCCGGGATACGCGATGACCTTGTCGTAGTCCATCTGGTTGTACGCGGTGTATCCGACAAGGAGCCGCCCCGTGGGACGCACGAAAAACTCCGGATCGCCCTCGTTTTCGAACGGCCATGTGTCGGGCATGAACTGCGCGTTTGCTGCTTGCGCTAACGCGAGGATCGCGGTGATCGCCAGGCCCGCCAGAATCTTTCGCATGCTCGAACTCCTCGAAATTCAGGATGCCGGGGTGAACCGGATGCGTTCCGCCGTGACGGGAACGATTTCGTCGATGGTCCAGTAAAGCGGGATGTACGCGTCGTTAAGGAACTCGTCGAACAGGTCGTCGCGGTGCGGCGAATCGAAACGTTCGGACTGGCCGCCGGGGATGACGACGCGGCTTTCGTTTTTCTCGCCGTCCACGTTCATCACCATGCGCGCGCCGGGCGCGTGGCCGTCGCGGTAGTCGCCCACGAGGCTCGTGACGTTCGCGACGTTGACGGTGAACGTGCCGCCGCCGCGCGGCGCGGGGCCAAGCACAGGCGAGAGGAACGAGGGGATCTCGATGCCCTCGAACGACAGGCCAAACTCGGAGGTATGCACGCGTCCCCACTGCCATTCGCCGGTGACGCCTCCAAGAATTTCGAACAGTTCGTCCATCGCGTCGCCGAGCGCCGCCAACACGATCTCCTCGCGCGTCTCGACCTCGGGCGTGCGGATATCGTCCCACCACGCCTCGCCGTGGATCAGCGCGCCGACGTCTTCCAGGAGCTTCAGCAGGCAGCGCGCTTCCCACTGCGGCCCGCCGGACAGGCCGGGCAGATCGAGACCCGCATCCTCGAACTCGTCCGCGAAGGTACGCAATGCGAGATGCCCGAAAAACGAATGAAAGATCGTGGCTCCGATGCTTTCGGCGATCTCCTCATCGCTCGGCCACGTGTCGCGCCAGGCGTGCGTCACGCCGGTGGGCGTCGTGAAATTCCAGGCGGCAAGACGCGCAAGACCTTCGGCTCGCGCGCCGTCCACCAGCTCCGGACGCACGTTCGCGGCGTCGAGCAGGTGCGGCACGATGCGCCGGCCAAGTACGCTGAAATTATCGGTCTGCACACGTTCCATGTCGTCGAGCGAAAGCGGGTCGCCAAGTCCGGTGAGCATGCGGTCGATGCGACCGGCGCGAAGGCCGAGGTCCATGTCGTAATAGAAGTAGTGCGGATCGTCGGTCGGGTCGTTGTCGAGCATCGTGCCGATGATGTCGTTATTCGCGGTGACGATCTGCCCGCTTTCGGGATCGGTCATGCGCGGGACAAATTCGTCGGGCACGAAACCGACCCACTCCGCGAGTCCGTCGCCGGGAAGCGGCAGGTACGGCGGGTAAACCTTCCAGTTGTCGCGGATCGGCATGTCCACCGCCGCGCTGAAACCGATGCGGCCGCTCGCGTCGCCGACAGCCCAGTTGTAGGGTCCCTTGCGATACAGGCTCCACGCGTCGAGCGCCTCGTCCACGTCCTTGGCGAAGAGGATATCGAGATACGCCTGCATCTCCGTGCCCGGTTCCTGGGCGGTCCATTTCAGACTGACGCAGTGCGTTTTCGTGCACGATCCGGGAACGATCGGCCCGTGGTGCGGCACGATTTGCACGGGGATTTTTCGCGGCTCGGCTTCGTGCGTCATGTCGCGGAAAAATTCCTGCTGCGCGTTGTAGATTTTCACCGGCCCGCCCTTGAAGACGACCGACTCGCCGCCGTCGGCGAGCGTTTCGACATAGGCGTCGTACGTGTCCATGTAGGCGTTCGTGCCGCCCCAGCCGACGCGGCCGTTATGGCCGATCTGCACGCCGGGCGCGCCGGCGATGGCGAGGCCCGCGAAGTTTAGATCGCCCTCGCCGTAGAGCGTCGTATCGACGTGGACGATCCAGAAAAACGGCGGGTGAAGAAGATCGAGATGCGGGTCGTTGGCGACAAACGATCCGTCCGCCGCGATGCGATCGCCGGCGACCGACCACGAGTTCGAGTGGAAGCCGGGCGATCCGAAAAACCCGTGCAACTCGTCGAGGCGCTCGCGCGCGCCGCGGATGGCGTCAAGCGCGGGGCGAAGTTCGTCCGCGCGACGCACGAGCGCCGCCTTATCGATCGGCGCGGCGTCGATCGCGAGCGGGTCGATGGAGTCGAAGCCGTCCGGCAGGATCGTCGTGGGATCGGCGGGCTGGCCGCGGAAGAAGTCGAGGAATTTTTCCGGGCCGAGCGCGGCGAGCGCCTCGCCGAAGGCCAATTCGCGGCTGACGCTGTTTGACGCGCTCCAGAGCGAGAGCATGAGAAGGGATACGGTGTCGTACGGCGTCCACGGCTCGAGCACGGCGGGATCGACCGCCACGAGACCCTCGTAGGCGGGCGGTTCGGTGAGTCCGTTTCGGCCGGCGACGATGTCGGCCAGGCACTCGTTGACGCCATTCGCGTACGCTTGCACAAGCGCGAGAACGCCCTCGTCCATCGTTTCGATCAGGCGGTCGGCGATGAGAACGCCGTCGGGGCCCATCATGATCGAGCGGAAATCCAGATCGACCGTGCGGACGATGAGATCCGCGGCGATCGGCCCGACAGCCGGAAGCTGGCCGAGCAACTCGCCAAGCCGCCCCTGAGGGATACGGCGGGCCATGTCCATTTCGAACAGGCGATCCTTGCACGAGAGGTACGCCTGGATGTGCAGCGCGTCGTTCGGGTTTGCGGCGAAGATGTGCGGGATGCCCCACGTATCGACGAGCACGTCCGCGCCGGCCGAAATGCCGGGGGATTCGATCGTCCGCGCGATGTCGATGCCGAACGGATCGTCCGGCGCGGCGGCGGCGTCATCCTCGTCCTCGCCGCGCTGGCAGCCGGCGGCGAAAAGCGAAAGCGCCAGCACGAAGGCGACGGTCAGCGCACGTCGAAGCGGAAGCGGCACGGACATCGCGGGCCTTTCAATGAGTTCCAATAACCGAGAGCGACCGGAGCGTAACAAAGGGGTAACGCACCGTCCATACGGCGCGCGGAATGTAGGGAGCTCATGCGTCGATTTCATGACCGGAATGTGACGCGACGATGGCCGATTCGGCAGCGCGCGCGGGTTTGGCGGCATCGCCGAATTGTGGTACAAATAACGGGCCGTCCAATTCGGTATCGGATCGCGCGACTCCCCGTTAAAACCGCGGCCGCGACGCGCCGGACGGCAACGTTGGCGGCCTGTATCCCGCACCCCGCGGCTTGGCCCAGAAAACAAGGTTTCCGGAGGTTTGTCCGAATCGTGTCCACCAAGGAAATGCCGATTTCCATCGTCGTGCGCGGCGCCGACGAGAAGGTGAATTGGCTCTCGAGCGTCCCCTTCTTCCTTTTGCATCTGCTGCCGCTTGGCGCGTTATGGACCGGCGTTAGCTGGTTTGACGTCGCGCTTTGCGTCGCCCTGTACTACATCCGGATGTTTTTCGTCACCGCGGGTTACCACCGCTATTTCTCGCACCGCGGCTACAAGATGGGCCGCGTCATGCAGTTCCTGATGGCGTTCGGCGCGACGACCTGCGGCCAGAAGGGCGTTTTGTGGTGGGCCGCCAACCACCGGCATCACCACCGATTCTCCGACACGGACGAGGACATCCACTCGCCCCTCAAGGGCTTTTGGTGGAGCCACGTCGGCTGGATCCTTTGCGACAAATACAAGGACGTGATGAACGAATACATCAAGGACTTCGCGAAGTTTCCGGAGCTGCGCTGGCTGCAGAAATACAACCTCGTGCCCGTGGCGTTGCTCGGTGCCTTCGTGCTGCTGGTGTTCGGGCCGTCGGCGTTTTTCATCGGCTTCGCGCTTTCGACCGTGCTGCTCTACCACGGCACGTTCACCGTCAATTCGCTCGCGCACGTGTTCGGACGGCGGCGCTACGCGACGACGGACACGAGCCGCAATTCGTTTCTGATCTCCCTTCTCACGCTCGGCGAGGGGTGGCACAATAACCATCACTATTACGCCGCGAGCGCGCGCCAGGGCTTTTTCTGGTGGGAGATCGACGTCAGCTACTATGTCCTCAAGGTCCTGTCGTGGTTTGGTCTCGTGTGGGATCTGCGGCAGCCGCCCGCGCGCGTGCTGACCGAGAATCTCATCCGCGAGGGCGCGCTCGACGCGGGGATCATCAACGCGCACCTGAACCGCATCGCGCAGACCTTGACCGAAACGCAGCGCGAGGCGGGCGATTTCTACGAGCACAAGAAGCGGCTCGTGGAGGAGTTCGTGGAATACGCGCGTGCGCGAACGCTTTCACTTGCCGAGGTGACGCGGGAGACCATGGAGGAGTTCGTCGAAACCACGAAGACGAAGGCGGACGATTTCGCGAACCGCACCCGCGAGACGGCGGGGAATATCGTGCGCCTTTCCTCGGGACCGCTCGACGCCCAGGATTGACCCGGCGGGCCACGCGCCCGCCTCGCCAAAGACGGATGATCCATGGCCGAGGCCGAAATCGTCATCCGCGCGGCTCATCTGGCCGCGCAGAAACATCGCGGTCAGGTCCGCAAGGGCGTGGCCGGGTATCCCTATATCAATCACCCGATCGAGGTGGCCTACGAGCTTGTGCGCGTGGCGGGCGTGTCGGACGCTCCGGTCCTCGCCGCCGCGCTGCTGCATGATGTCGTGGAGGACACCGACGTTACTCCCGGCGATATCGAGGCCGAGTTTGGCCGGGGCGTGCGGGAGATCGTCGACGAGTTGACCGACGACATGACGCTCGACAAACCGTCGCGAAAAAAGAAGCAATTTGAGATGGCGTCGGAGCTGTCGCACGACGCGCGGCTGATCCGCATCGCGGACAAGATTTGCAATCTGCGCGATATCCTGGACGATCCGCCGCCGGGTTGGACCCCGGAACGCAAGGCGGGCTATTTCGAATGGTGCAAGGCTGTCGTGGATCGGATTCGCGGCACGAATGCGGCCCTCGAAGCGGAGTTTGACCGCGTCCATGGCGCGTCGCATGCATCGGAGTGACATCGCCTTTTACGCGCGCCGGACTCGCGACGCGGTCGGACGCGCATTGGCGAACCGCACCGCAAAACGCGCCGCAAAACGCGCGTGGCGATTCGCCGTCCTGGCCGCGTTGCCGTTGCTGGTTTTTCTTACCGGATTCGCACTCTGGAATATGTTCGGCGTGGGGCGGGACGTTTCGATCGAGATCGACCTCGACGTTGGCGACGACGCGCCAGGGTTTCTCTTTTTCCCGAGCGGTTCGCGGCCGGAAATTCGATCGGTTCGCCTGGAAAATGCCGGCCGTGTCGCCTTCACGTTTCCGCGCCTGATCGTCAACAACGAAAACCGTTACGGATCGGTCAAGGAAATCCTCGCGCAGTGCGCGGAATTCGGGGACAACACCGTCGCGCTACTCGCATGCGCGAACGAATTTTTGCACCGGCATCTGGAG
This sequence comes from bacterium, assembly GCA_019912885.1. NCBI lineage: Bacteria > bacterium. The sequence continues at coordinate 5,850 of JAIOHV010000074.1, read as the reverse complement.
CATTACCACGGCTGGACCGACGAGCTTGAAAAAGGCTACTTCACAAAGTCTCTTGGTCAGGCGCTTTTTTACGACGGGTATTCGCAATGCGGGCCGTCCTCGAGTTTTCTCGCCGAGATCGCGCAGCGCCTCGGGCTTCGCGCCTGCACCATCGGGCTTGACGGTCACGTCGTCGCGGAGATTTTCCTCGGCGACGAGTCGTACCTGTTCGACCCGGATACCAATCAGTTTTTTACCGACGACTACCGCTCGATCGCCTCGTTCCAAAGATTGCGCAAGGGCGACCTGTTCGCGAACACGCCAAACCGCTTGCGGATCCAGGATATCAGCCGCTGGAACGCGCGCTGGCGTCTGCGCAATCGCGCGGAATACCACTGCGGTAAAATCGATGCGGAGAGCTTTCCGCTGGCAAGCTGGGCGCTCGAACCCGGCGACGCATTGACGTTTTTCCCCGACAAGGTGCACGGAAACGCGGGTTGTCGCGTGACGATGACCCGGACCCTCGTGGGCTCCGGCGCGATTTTGATCGAGCTCCCCTACCCGGGTATCGAGACGGTCGTGCGTGCGCCGAAGGACGCTCCGGCGTTCCGCATGACGGCGCCGCGCGGCGTCGAGATCGATCCGGCTCGCGGACCGGCGCGAATCCCGCTGCAAAAAGTCCGCCGCACCCCGAGCCGTGAGCATTTCGTCGAGTTTTTCCTCCCCGAGCCCATCGACGCCAGTGCCGATTTCACCATGCGTTACGCGTGTGGTTCGATTCCGCAGCTGCGGGAAGGCCCAAATCGGGTGGAGGTGGAAGGAACCGATCTTCGCGCGCCGGGTAACGCCCGGGTGACTTTCGATTTGCGCGTGCGTTCGGATCCCCTGCTCGAAAGCGACCCGATCCGCGGCAACGTCATTTGGAAAACCGACTTTCCCAAAAACTGATCGTCCCCCGCCGGCGCCGCCTTAGAAAGGCGGCTGTAGATTCGGCAACGGAACGCGGCTTTCGAAGATCGTCGCGGCCAGGCACCCGGTGGCGATATCGCCGATCACCGGCTTGCCCGCCATGAGCGACTCCATTTTTGCCGGCGTCGGCATGTCTTGCGGCCGGACGAACACGCCAACAACCGGCTCCGGCGGATTGTCGCGAAAATCCGGCATGCGTTCGACCCAACGCAGCAACGTTGCGTAGGTGACCGTATCACGGGCTCGAAGTCTCGGCTCGGTCGAGCCCAGTTCGGAGGCGAAGACGAAGCTCTCGACCCGGTAGCCGGGCCATTGCGCCGCGCCGCGGCGAATGGCGCGCGCGATCGAGACCTGGTCGTCGAAGCGGAGCATGCGCCAGTAGTTGCATTGATCGGGCTTCTCCACCCAAACGGCCGCCCGGCCGGCATGCAGGCCAAGCAGGATCGCCAGCGAGAGCACAAACCAGGGGGCGAGCGAACGATACCAGTGGCGCGGATCGGATCGCAGGCGTTCGATTTCGCTCGAGGCTCCGCGCGCGATCAGGATGGCCACAAAGGGCACCGCGGCCATCATATAGCCTGTTTTTCGATGCCCCTTGGCGACGGTGAGGATCGGAAGGATGGCGAATACGAAGGCGATGTGGACGGCGGCGAACGTGTCCGCGTCGACCGTTCGCCATCGCGCGTGCAGTCTGGAGAACGCTTCGCGCACCCCGCGCGCCAGATAGACGACACCCACGCCTCCGACCATCGCCGAGCCGGCCAGGATCCATCTGAAAATCAGTTTCGCGTATGCCCATCCCAGCACTCCCCATGGCCGCGCGGAATCCGGGCTGATGACGCGGTCCAATACCGGCACGGTCTCGGTCAGCATGTTGACGATAACCGTCGCGTGGAGGCTCAGGATGACGCCGCCGCCGATGACGGCTTGCGCCAGAAATGACCGCCACCCGCGCGTGGCGGCATACCACAGAACGGTCAGCGCCAGAACGCCGATCGAAAGATGAAGCTGCACGCAAAGTCCGATGCAAACCCATGCCATCAGCATGTCCATCTTCCGCCCCTTCAGTCCGTGGGCAAGAAAGAAGATCGCCAAGGCAAAAAACGGCGGCGCGAACGTGGTGTTGAGGGGGCGGATGGGCGCGGCCCACATATTCATCATCAGGCCGAAGATCGTCGTGGCCACGTACGGGAACAAACGGTCGTCGCTGATGCGACGCGCGGCGGCAAAGAAGATTGGCAACGCGACAAGGCTGAAAAGTGCAATGTAGGCGTACGCGAGCGACGGCTTCATCGCGAGCTTGATCGGTACCGCCATCAACAATGGCGCGAGCGGTCCAAGGTAAAGCCGCTCATAAAAAGGTTGGCCGACGAACGGGACTTTTCCCTCTTTCACGAAATCCAGAACGATCGACATCAAGACGCCCGCGTCGACGTTGAAGACCGCGTATCCCGCCACAATCTGCTCGACGAAAAGGATCGCCACGCCAAACGGCAAAAAACGGGTGACCGCATCGACGATCCGGACGGCGCGGGATCCGGATTCGCGATTCGCCGCGGCGAGCGGCGTTCGATTGGCGTTCGTCAAATGGGAAATGGGCAATGATCCCTCTCGATTCGCCGGCCGGCGCACCCGCGGGCCGATGGGTTCACGGGATAATCGGTATCGGGCCCGGCTGTTGAAAGATGGTAACGTCCATGCAGCCGGTTTGCATTTCCGAGAGGACACGCGAATCGATCAACTGGGCCGCCATGTAATCCGGCGTGGCGGCCCCCCGCGGACGGAGATACACGCCGATGAAGGAGGAGGCCGACCTTTCCCAAAACGGGGGCATGCGTTTCGTCCATCGTAAAAGTCCCTCGTACGTCAGATAGCTGCGCGAACGCAGTCGGGGCTCGCCTGTTTCCGGATCCGGCTGAAACAGCAACTGCTCTACGTGAAAACGGGCCAGCCCAACGGTCTTTGCCTGGATCTCGTCGGCGATTTTCAATTGATCGTCGAGGCGCATCGTGGCCCGGTGCCGGCACATGATTGGCACCTGCGTCCAACGGACCGCCAGCGCCGCGCTAAAAATCGTCAATGCGACAATGGATAGTATGAACCATGGCAACACGGTATTTCGCCACTGGTCCGGATGCGCGGTCAATCTTGCGACGTCACGCGACGCCGACTGCGCGACCAGGATCGCGACAAATGGAACGGCGGAAATCACGTAGCCGGCGTCGATATCGGTCGGGTCTTTCAGAGCCTTGATGACCGAGAGTCCGAAAATGACTAGAAGAACGTGCACGGTCGACAAGACGCCGATATCGAACGACCGCCACCGGTCGCGGATCAAACCAAGAGCCGCCATCGCGCCGCGGACGAGGTAGATGACGGCCACGCCGCCCGACGTGGCGGCTATGCCCGCGATCCAGGCCAAAACGATCTTCGTGTATGTCGCGACGGAAGGCGCCAGGTGAAATTCGGCATCCGCCAACGCTATCAGTTCCTCGAAGGGGGCGGTTCCAGGCTTCATGGTCAGGTCCACGATCACCGGGGCGTGCATCGCGAGGATGACGAACAAGCCGATAAAAGATTGCCAGGCCATAAACCGTACGCCGCGCGCGGCGGCGTGATAGAGCAGCGTCAACGCCAGCACGCCGGTGGCCAGATGCAACTGGACGCACATCCCGAGGACGACCCACGTCATGAAAAGCTGCAGCCGCCGCCCGCGATAAGCACCCGAAAAAAAGTACATCGCCAGCGCGTAAAACAACGGGACATACGCCCGGTTGACCGGCCGGTACGGGGTAACGGCAAGGTTCATCATCACGCCGAAGACCGTCGTGGCGAGTGCGGGGAACAGGTCGCCGGTCGAGATGCGCCGCGCGGCGGCGTAAAACACGGGCAACGACAGCAAGGCGAAAAGCGCCAACGCCGCGTAGGCAAAACGCGGCGACCGCGAGATCGCAAGCGGCGCCGCCGCGAGGTACGTCGCAAGCGGTCCCAGCCGCAGGCGCTCGAAAAACGGTTGGCCGGCAAGCGGGATCTCCCCGTTGTCCACGAAGTCGAGGACAACTTTCATCATCTGCCCCGAGTCCTCGGTGAACACGGAATACCCGGCCAGATACTGCTCCACGAAAAGCAGCGCGACGACAAACGGCAATACGCGCACGACGACGAACAGAAACCGGACGACCCGGACTCCGCGCGCGCCGATCGGCTCGGCGCTCCGTATCGGGATTGAAGACTCAGACATTTTGGAGGTGCGCTCCGTCTACTCCGAATCGCGGCCGCCCCGCAAGAACCGCGGGGCTATGGCGATAACACGATCTCTCTGGGTGTATCGAAAATCGTGACGGTGGTGCATTCGCCGCGCCGCTCGCCGAGAAGACGGCCGGCTTTGATCGCGTGCCGCATCGCCTCGGGCATCGGCATATCGGCCGGGCGCAGCACGACGCCGATCGTCCGGTTCGGGGCGGCGTCGCGCCCGTAACGAACGCCGCGCATCCAACGCAGCAGGACTTCATAGGTGTAGGGACTTCGGGAAAACAGCATGGGTTCGTCGGAGAACCGGCCCGTCACGTACCGAAAGTGTTCAATCCGATAGTCGACGTCCGCGCCGGCGGCCTTCGGCGGCGGCGCCCCGGACCCGCGCCCTTGCGCCAGACTGTCGATGTGGCCGGCAAGCTCCATCTGACGGGACAGGCGAACCGCATTCCAATGCAGGCAAAGCGGCGGCTTGTCCGATGCGGACGCGTAAACGAACGATCCGACTATCACCAGCATCATCGATGCGACAAACCACGGCAGCACCGTGCGCGGCCAGGCGCCGGGGTCATGGCGAACGCGAGCGACATCGCTTGAGGCGCCCTGGGCGACCAGGACGGCGACAAACGGCGCAACGGCGATAAGGTAGCCGACATCGGTAATTCCGGCGTTCTTGACGACCTTCAGGAGGGGCAGGATGACCGAGGCGAGGATCAAATGCGTTGCCGCGACCCGCGGCACGCCAACCGTGTGTGTTTGATGGCGTCGCGACGCGATGGCGCCGCGAAATCCGCGGACAAGATAGATGGCCGCGACACCTCCGATGCCAAAAACCCCCACAAGAGACCACTCGATCGCGATCTCGGCGAGCGCGGCGGCCATCGTGCCGAAATCTCCCCGCATGGCCGCGGCGCCGGCGGCGGCCTCGACGGCCGGCGCTCCGCCGGATAACGCCTTGGCGATAACGGTGACGTGAAGCGCCGCGACCACGACGAATCCGAGCGCGGCCTGCGCCAGCAGCGTGCGAACGCCGCGCGTCGACGCGAACCACAGGATCGTCAGCGCGAGGATCGAGGCGGTCATGTGTAGTTGCACGCAAAGACCGACGAACACCCAGGCCAAAAGAAAGGCGCCGCGCTCGCCGCGCACCGCCCGGACCAGAAAATAGAATGCGCCGGCAAGGAAGATCGGAAGAAATGTCGCATTGACCGGCCGGATCGGCGTGATGAACAGGTTCATCCAGACGCCGAAGATCGCGGTCGCCACATGGGGAAACAGGTTGGCGGCCTGAACGCGTCTCGCCGCCGCGAAAACGATCGGAAGGGCGGCGATGCCAAGCAGCGTAACCAACACGTACGCCAGGCGTGGATCGTGCGACAGGCGCACAGGCGCCATCATGATCAGCGGCGCAAGCGGGCCGAGCCGCCAGCTTCCAAAAATCGGCGGACCGGTCCGGGGAAGTGTCCCGTTGTCGACGTGATCAAGCGCGATCGTCGCGAGAATTCCGGCATCCTCGTCGAAGCTCGCAAAACCGAGGAGTTGGTTAACGACGTAGGTCGCGGCCACACCGATCGGCAGCAAGCGGGTGAGCGCCGTCAGGCGGCCCGCGCCTCGCGCACCGGGCCGGCCGGCGTCCGTCGGCACGCGCGA
>JAIOHV010000073.1 GCA_019912885.1 bacterium | reverse complement strand
CAGGCCGCGGCGATTTCGGGCCGCGCGCCTGCTTGGGCGCGGGCTTCGCGGGCGCGGCGTCGGAATGGAACTCGTGGTTTTTCTCCACGGTCAGCTCGCGGCGGATCAGCCGTTCGATGGCGGCCAGGTCCGAGCGCTCCTCCGCGGCGCAAAACGAGATCGCGATGCCGCTTTCACCCGCGCGGCCGGTGCGTCCGATGCGGTGCACGTAGGCTTCGGGCTCGTGCGGCAGGTCGAAGTTGACCACATGGCTGACCTGGTCGATATCCAGGCCGCGACTGGCGATATCGGTCGCCACGAGCACGTACGGCTTGCCGTACTTGAACGCCTCGATGGTACGCACGCGGTTGTTCTGCGACTTGTTGCCGTGGATCGCGGCGGAAGCGATCCTCGCGCGCGAAAGCTTGCGAACGACGGCGTCCGCTCCGTGCTTGGTGCGCGTGAAGACGATGGCGCGCGTCACGTCCGGGCGCGCGAGGATTTGCGCGAGGAGCTGGGGCTTGTCCGGCTTTTCGACGAAGTACACCGCCTGGTCGATGCTCTCGACCGTGGTGGCCGAAGGCGTCGCCGCGACGGAGACGGGGTCGATCAGAATGCCGCCGGCCAGCTCGCGGATGGCGGGGGGCAGGGTGGCGGAAAACAGCATCGTCTGGCGCTTGACCGGCAGCGCCTTCACGACGCGGCGGATGTCGTTGATGAAGCCCATGTCGAGCATGCGGTCGGCCTCGTCGAGCACGAAAAATTCGATCGCGCGAAGATCGGCGAGGCGCTGATTCATCAGGTCGAGCAGACGGCCGGGCGTGGCGACGAGGATATCCACGCCGTTTTGCAGCGCGCGCACCTGCGCCTGTTGCGAAACGCCGCCGAAGATGACGGTGTGCGAAAGGCCGGTGTGCGCCCCGTATTCGCGAAAGCTCTCGCCGATCTGGGCGGCCAATTCGCGCGTGGGCGCGAGGACGAGCACGCGCGGGGCGCGGCGGCCGGCGCGGTGCGTCGCGGTGTGCAGAAGCTGGAGGATCGGCAACGCGAACGCGGCCGTCTTGCCGGTGCCCGTCTGGGCGCAGGCGAGCACGTCGCGTCCGGCCAGCGCGTGCGGGACGGCGAGTTTCTGGATCGGCGTGGGGCTTACATACCCCTGCTTGTGGACGGCCCGCACCAATGGGGCGGTCAGCCCAAGTTCTTCAAAATTCATACAAACCTTTCAGGTTCCCCCGCGCCCTGTTTGTGGGCGTGGTTGGCCTGCAACAGAATCGTTCGGGAGATGATATCGCGGGCCCGTGGGGCCGCTCGCCGTCGCGGGAATTCGCGGGCGGATGGTCCATTGAGGACGCGTAAGTCTGCGCGATGCGGTCGAAAATGTCAATCAGCCCGTAACGAAGTCGGAAATGGGGATTCGGGATTAGGGAATGAGGAACGCGTCACAATTTTGTTCGCGCGGATCCGCGAATAAACCGATTTCCGAACCGCGGTCGTCAGGGCACGGGCGCGGGCACGGGAGCGTCCCTCTAGGCATCCCCGTTTTTCTTCGAAACAAACGCCACGCGCGTCACGCCGGGAAGCTTAGGCGTCTGTTTCGCCGTGATGTCCTCGACGCGGCGCGCGATGTCGCGAAACGCGCGAGCGGCGGGTGTCGCGTCCGTCGCGGCCAGATACGGCCGGCCGAGATCGCCCGAACGCACGACCTCCGGGTCAAGGGGCAGGCGGCCGAGAAATTCGATGCCCTCCCGCGCCGCGAGCCTTTCGCCGCCGCCCGTGCTGAACAGGTCGGCATGGTGGCCGCATTGGGGGCAGTCGTAGCCGCTCATATTCTCGACGACGCCGAGGATCGGCATTTCCACCTTGCGGCAAAACGCCAGCGACTTGCGCACGTCGGCGAGCGCCACGTCCTGCGGCGTCGTCACGACGATCGCCTGGACGCCCGTGAACGTCTGCGCGGCGGTCAGCGGTTCGTCGCCGGTTCCCGGCGGCACGTCAATGATCATGTAGTCGAGTTCGCCCCACTTCACGTCGGCCAGGAACTGCCGGATCGCGCCGATCTTCATCGGCCCGCGCCAGATGACGGCGCGATCCTCCATGTCGAGCAGGTTCGCGATCGAAAGCACCTTCAGGTTTTCGAGGTATTCGATCGGCAGCAGCTTGTCGCCCTCCTGCTTGAGGTGCATCGACTGAACGCCGAGCATGTACGGCACGCTGGGGCCGTGAAGGTCGATGTCGAGAAGGCCGACGCCAAAGCCGTCGCGCGCGAGCGCCACGGCGAGATTGACAGCGACGGTGCTCTTGCCGACGCCGCCCTTGCCGCTCATGACGAGCAGCTTGTATCGGACGTTGCGAAGCGTGTCGGCGATGCGCGCGTCCTGATTGTCGTGAGGCGACGCGCCCTGGGGTCCGGGTCCTGACATGGTTTTCCTTTTTTTTATTCGGGATGCGTGCCGAACCGGGGTACGGCGCTCCCAGGGTCCAGGCCGCGCGATCATGCAAACCGCGCCGCGTACGGTCAAGGCCGCGTACCCGCGCCGGCGCGCGCGCGTGGAAAAAGCGCGTCGCGTGTGGTATGGGAAACCGCAAATCAACGCATCAGTCGGGCGCCGCGCGGCGCCCCGGGGAGCGGACATGGACTGGGGTAAGCAAAACCGCCTCGCGCGCATCGTCAAACCCGACACGGGCAAATCGGTGATGCTCGCGATCGACCACGGATATTTTCAGGGGCCGACGACCGGCCTTAAGAACCCGGGCAAGACGATCGAGCCGCTTGTCGCGTACGCCGATGCGCTCATGCTGACGCGCGGCATCCTGCGTCATCAGGTGGACGCGAACCGCGACGTGCCGATCATCCTTCGCGTCTCCGGTGGCACCAGCGTTTTGAAGGACGATCTTTCCGACGAGGAGATTTCGGTCAGCATCGAGGAAGCGATCCGCCTGAACGCGTCCGCCGTCGCGTTGTCGATCTTCGTCGGGTCGCCGCACGAGCGGCAGACGCTCATCGGCCTGTCGCGCCTCGTCGATCAGGCGGCCGCGTATGGCATTCCCGTGCTCGCGGTGACCGCCGTCGGCAAGGACATGGTGCGCGACGCGCGCTACCTGGCGCTCGCCTCGCGCATCGGCGCGGAGCTTGGCGCGGACATCGTCAAGACGTATTACTGCGAGGACTTCGAACAGGTGGTCGAGTCCGTGCCGGTTCCGGTCGTCATCGCCGGCGGCAAGAAATTGCCGGAGCGCGACGCGCTTGCGATGGCGAAAAAAGCGATCATCTCCGGCGCCGCGGGCGTGGACATGGGACGCAACATCTTCCAGTCAGACGCGCCGGTCGGCATGGTGAAAGCGGTGCGCAAGATCGTGCACGAGAACATCGGCATCGATGAGGCGTACGCGATCTACGAAGCCGAGAAGACAGGTGGAGCGCGCAAGAGCGCATGACGGAAGAATTCCGCAGATTACGCAGATTCCGCAGATGGGACGGACAAGTATGAACGACGGAAAGTCTGGAAGTCTGGAAGTCTGGAAGTCTATCGCAAACCCAAACACCCTGCGTGGAATCTTTAAAATCGGCGTAATCTGCGGATAAACAAAACATGACGACCGGCCAAACTCTCCCCGAAACGCACCGCGTCGCGATGTATTATTCCGTCGCGGACGTTCGCACCGAGACGCAGCCCACGCCGCGCGCGGGCGCGGGCGAGTTGCTCGTGCGCATCCACGCGAGCGGCGTGTGCGGGTCGGACGTTATGGAGTGGTATCGCCGGCACAAGGCGCCGCTCGTGCTCGGACACGAAGTGGCCGGCGAGGTCGTTGAGGTCGGCAAGGGCGTGACGCGATTTGGCATCGGCGATCGCGTCGTCGTGGCGCACCACGTGCCGTGCATGGCCTGCCGCTATTGCATGAGCGGGCACGAGACGGTCTGCGACACCCTGCGCTCGACGAATTTCGCCCCCGGCGGTTTTTGCGAATTCGTGCGCGTGCCCGAAATTAACGTCCGTTTTGGCACGTTCCCGATTCCCGGCGGCGTTTCGTTCGAGCAGGCGACATTCGCCGAGCCGGTCGCGTGCGTTCTCCGCGCGCAGCGTATCGCAGGGGTCGCGCCGGGGCGGCGCGTGCTCGTCATCGGTTCGGGTATCTCCGGTTTGCTGCACATCCAGGTGGCGCGCGCGGCCGGGGCGGGGCGGATCATCGCGACGGACATTCTGCCTTCACGCCTCGATGCCGCGACGCGCTTTGGCGCGACGGTCGCCATCAATGCGAAGGATCTCGCGCCCGACACCCTCCGCGCGGCGAATGACGGGCGCCTCGCGGATATCGTCATCACGACGGCGGGCGCGCCCGCGGCAATCGAACAGGCGCTGGCGTGCGTCGATCGCGGCGGCACGGTGCTGTTTTTCGCGCCCGCGTCGCCGGACCACGCGGTGCCGCTGCGTTTCAATGACGTATTCTGGCGAACGGACGTGACGTTGACGACAAGCTATGCCGGTGCGCCGGCGGACCACGCCACCGCGTTGGAGCTGATCGCGGAAAGCCGCATCGACGTGGCCTCGATGATCACGCACCGATTGCCTCTCGCCAAAACGCAGGAAGCCTTCGGCCTCGTCGCCAAGGGCACCGATTCGATCAAGGTGATTGTCGAGCCGCAGGCGTAGGCGCCGTCAGTCGCCGAGCATTCCCTTTTCAACAAGGCATTCGTCCATGATCTCCGCCAGCCGCGTCGTGCCCGTCGGCGAAAGATGCACCGGGTCCCAAGGGAAGACGAGGGCGTCGAGGTCGGGGCGGGAGGCGGCCATGCTCGCGTGCGTCGGGCAAAAGGGAACGCCGAGGCGATTGGCGGTTTGCTCCATCGCGCGGCGAAATTCGAGGAAGCCGGGGCCGGTTTCGGGTCGCGCGCCGTTTTCCCCGGAGCCGAAGCCCGCGTCGGTACCGAAACGCGCGACGTTCGAATCGAACTCCGGCGCGAAAATGACCTTCATCCCGCGTTCACGCGCCAGCGCCACCATCTCTTCCAGATTTTTCACGTAATCCTCGACCGGGTTGATCGTGCGGATCGCGGCTTCCGCGACCCTCGCCACGCGCTTGCCGCGCCAGGCGATGATCGCGCGCGTGGCGCCGTTGTAGAGCCTGCTTTCGTGCAGCGCGTCCTGCACGCGGCCAAGCCAGGACGTTCGGGGCGCAAGGCCGGTCTTGCGCATGTAGCTTTCGATCTCGTCCCATCGGCCGCCGCGTCGCGCCTCCCAAAGCTCGCGCAGCGTGAACGGCCCGCGCTCCTTGGCGGCCATGATGTCGTTGTAGTTGAGGTACAAGACGAGCACGTCGCCGCGCAGATCGCGCAGGTACATCGTGTGCAGAACGAGAAGCTGGAAGAGGTTGTAACCCTTCACGCCCGCGTTCACGACCTCGACGGGCCGGCCCGTGCGTTCGGCAAGGCGCGATTCGAGTTTTTCGCCCCACGTGTCCTCGAGATTTTCGATGCCGTCGCCCCACACGTTGCTGCCGCCGGTGATGACGACGCGAAACGTGTCCGGCGGGATTTCGTCCGTCGTCGCGCCGGAGCGGAACTGGACCCTGTTCACGATGCTGCTCTTGGGCGCGGAGATTTCGTTCGGCGTGATGAACAGATTTCTCGGTGCCCAAAAGAGCGTCTCGTCGGTGACAAAGCCCTCGCCGACGCCGTGCGCCGTCCACGTATCGGCGTAATCCGCGTGGCGCACCGCGGCTTCCGCCATGACGAGAAACGCAAGGCCGGCTAGTGCGATCATGGCGCCGGCGCCGCGCGCGCCGGCATGGCGGCGAACGAGAACAAGCGCGGCGACGACAGCGCTCGGCCAACCGACGCCGGCGATGTGAAGGCGCGTCTCGATCGGAATCGCCGGCACGAGAAGCGCCGCGCCCGTCATGGCCGCGACGAGAAACGGAAGCGCCGCGTTTCGCCACGCGACGCGGCCCGGCAGCGCCGCGCCGTGACGCCAGAAAGCGCCGGCAAGCGCCGCGAACAGCAGGACGACGCTGGCCGCGATCACGGCGGGCAGGGGCGACAGGCGAAGCG
>JAIOHV010000072.1 GCA_019912885.1 bacterium | reverse complement strand
TTAACACCCGCAGCACCCCTCCTCGTCATCGTCCTCGCCGTCCGCCGCGTCGCGCGCATCGTCGTCGAGCGGGATGCCGGAGTCGTCGTCCGTCGCGTCATCATCCGTCGCGTCGTCGTCCATTGGAATCGTCGTCGTGGTCGTCGTCGCAGTCGGCGCCGTTGTTGTTGTCGTCGTTGTGGCCGCAAAATACGCTGCCAGGGAATACGTATAGCCAAGAGGCGCCTTGCCAAACGGGATGTCACCGACGGAAAGGGCCAGATCACTCTTGAGATCTCCGTTGACATCGCCGGTCGCCAGCGTGAATCCCACGGCGTCGTGTTCCTGATTGAAAGGCGATAACGACCAACCGTCTTCGGTGGCAAGTGGATCGCTGGAATCGCCGAGCAAAATGCGGACGTAGGTGTAATTCGTCGAAATCGTCACGTCGAAGCGGCCATCGTGGTTGAGGTCGTTGTGGCGCGAAAATGGCAGTATCGCAAGCCGATAAAGAAAATTGTTCCAGGGATCCTCGATGGCGAGCGTCTTCGACGGCGCGGCCGGCAAACCGTTGGCGCTTCCCAGAAAAAGATAGAGCTTCCGCTTGAAAACGATGCCCACGTCGATGTCGGGGCTCAGAACATCGTCGTAACCATCACCGTTCACGTCCCCGACGCGCCTTGCGTCCGCCCAAAAGAGATATTCGTCCGGCGTCAGCAGGTGGGTTGTATCCGGAACGGCTTGGAGCCCGGAGGGAGAACCGAAAAAAATGTTGGCGGATAATTGCGGGCCGTCAAAACAACGGACCAAAATGTCGGAAAATTGATCGCCGTTCACGTCGCCGACGGACTTTACGAAAGACCCGTACCGGTCGCACGACGGCGGTAAAAATTGCCAGTCGGGGTCTGGCCCGATACTTTTCTTTCCGCTTCCATGGATAAGATTTACGACATCGAAGTCGTCCGCGTCGATGTCAGTTCCGTTCGAGTCGCGATAGTTGTAAGCGATATCGGAATATCCGTCGCCGTTCACGTCGAAATTTGTGTCGATTGTATATGGGAAATTATATGCATTATTTGTCGCAGGCAATATATACAAATCGTCAAATATCGAGGAACGATCTCCGCCGAAATAGACAACGATCCGTCCCCGATATCCATTGCTTGTATATCGCCATACGTTATCTGCGACGACAAGATCGTCGAAGCCGTCTTGATTGATATCGCCGCTGTTGAATATAGGAATGCCAAACTCGAATGTATCACGGCGAACGACAAAATCGCTTGGTGTTTTCGGAAGGCCGGACTCAGAGCCGAAAAAAATAAGGATCGACCCGACAAGTTCGCTTTCGAAATCGTATTGATAGTCCGAACCTGGACAACCGACGACAAGATCGTCAAACCCGTCTCCGTTCATGTCGATATCGGCGACAAGTTCAAGGCCGACCAAACCGTCATAGTACGACCAAGGTGGAAAACCCGGAAGTTCCGTTGCCGCGAAAATCAAAGCCGGACAGCAAAGCGACAATAATGGCGCCACAATAAGGGCACCCAGAACGGAGATTTGTCGCGCGGCCACCATTCTTGACTCCAACGCTGATGAAGTCGCCGTCGAAAGATATCACAAAACGCGGCGCGCGAATTCTAATTCAACACCCGCAGCATCCCTCCTCGTCGTCACCCTCGCCGTCCGCCGCGTCGCCCGCATCGTCGTCGAGCGGAATGCCGGCCGTGTCGTCATCGTCGATGGCGTCATCATCGTCTGTCGCGTCGTCGTCATCGATGGCGTCGTCGTCCGACGCATCGTCGTCCGCGGTGTCGTCATCCGTCGCGGTATCATCGTCGTCCGCGTCGTCGTCACCGGTGTCGTCATCCGCCGTGTCGTCGTCGCCGGGGATCGTCGTCGTGGTCGTGGACGGCGCGGTCGTCGTGGTCGTTGTCGTGGTGACCGGCGGCAGCGTCGTGCGCTCGCCCGTCACCTCCACGTCATCGACCGCCCAGAACTCGCCGCCGAACAGCGCCTCGTAATGGAAACGCACGAAGAACTGCGTGTGGCGGTCGGCCTCGGGCAGCGCGTATTCCTTTTCGATCGTTTCGGTCAGGCGATATTTTTCGATCGGCGTCCACGTCACGCCGTCGTACGACCACTGAAGAATCGCGTCCTCCGCGAATCCGCGCTCGAAGATGTGCAGGAAACGCAGCGTCACGTTCACGAACCCGCCGCAATCAAGCGGCGGCGTGACGAGCGATTCGTTCAGAAGTTCAAGGCCGGAGGTCGTGCCGCGATCCACAATGGCGACCTTGCCGACATCCGGCGGGAACGAATGGGATCCCACCACCTCGTCGGTCCAGGTGACCTCGCCGCCGCCGCCGTCCACGATCGTCCAGTCGCCGATCGGGTACCAGTCAAAATCGTTCCAGAAAATGCGCGGATCGCCGAACGGCGTCGCATCGGCCTCCACCGTGTTCGTGTCCTCGTTGCCAAGCGCGTCCGCCGCGCGAACGACGTAGTACCACGTCTCGTCCGCCGGCGCGTCGCGGTCGGTCCACGGCGACGCATCCGCCTCGCGATAGGGCGCGTTGAAGTCGAACACGCCTGACGTGTCCGATCGATAGACGGAATAGGTCACGCCCGGCTCCACGGAGTTGGTCCACGTCAGCGCGACCTCGTTTTCACCCGCCGTCGCCGATTCCACGCCGACGAACGCCGGCGGAACGCAGTCCACGATCGCCGTGCGCGTCTTGGCGACGTCGGTGCCGCCGAGGCCGTCGTCCGCGTCGATATAGCGGATCGTCACCGTGTCGCCGTCGGCCACCTGCACCTTGCCGTCCTGCACCGGTGCGCCGGGCGCAAGCTGCACGCTGTCGCTGAAATATCCGGGGATGCCCGACGGCGCGAGCGAAAGCGTCTCGGTGATCGTTTCCGTGTCGCTGAAGGCGTCGATCGCGGCGAACGTCGTCAGGTCCGCATCGGCGAGCGTCACGCCGATTTCGCCGTTGCACGCGACAAGATCGGTGTCGATGAGAAGGTCGGCATCGGAATCCATCGTCTGCGCGAGCAGCCACAGATACGCCTCGACCACGTCGATGCGCCCGCGCCCGAAGACGTTGTCCTCGCCCGCGTCGCCAAGGTCGATCGCGGTTTCGTAGAGCGCCATTTTGACCTCATCCACGGTCGCTTCGGGATAAGCCTGACGCAATAGCAGCACGGCACCGGCGACGTGCGGCGTCGCCATCGACGTGCCGGAAAGTGTGCCGTAGGTGTTGTTCGGGAACGAGCTGAGAACATCCACGCCGACGGCGGAAACCTCCGGCTTGATCGTCACGTCGTCGCAGCGCGACGGGCCGCGCGACGAGAAATTCGCGATCTTCTGCCCGCCCTGTTCGAGCGCGCCGACCGCGAACGAGTTGAGATCCGTGGTGATGCGATTACCCGGCGAACGCAGGCTGCGCTTGATCGGCCCCTCGTTGCCGGCCGCGAACACGATGACGACGCCCGCGGCCTCGGCCGCGTCCATCGAGTCGTAGAAATCGTTCTTGCACTGCGGATTCGGAATACCCCACGAGTTGTTCACCACGTCGGGGACGTCGTCGGTCGTCGCGGGATTGCCGTCGGGATCGGCCATCCACTGGAACGCGGCGACCGCATCCGAATAGATGTTGCCGCCCGGGACGTCGATCGTTTTCGCACCGATCCACTTCGCGCCCGGCGCCATGCCGACCTGCGAGCCCGCGCCGTCGTCGCCGAGGATCGTGCCGAGCGTGTGCGTTCCGTGCGAGCCGGAATCCGTGGGGAACGTCTCGGAGCCGACCGGATCAAACCATGCCTCGGCCGGCGTGACGCCGCCGTCGAGCCCGCGCCACCTGTCCGCGAACGCGGGATGCGCCCCGTCCGCGCCGGTGTCCTGGTCGCAAGCCAGCGTGCCGGTGCCGTCGATTCCAAGCGCCCAGAGTTCCGGCGCGCGGCTGTTGACGATACCCGGCGCGATGCCGGCCGCGGCGTCCGCCGTAAGCCCGCCGGCGCCTTCGATCGGCTCGATCAGCTCGATCGGCTGGTCGTGGTAAACGGTCAAAACGTCCTTGCGCGCGGCGATGGCGTCGATGACGGCGGGCGTCGCGGCAAGCGCGACGGCGTTGGCGATCCAGAATGCGCGCGGTGGCGAGGCCTCGCCTGCCGACGCCGCGGACGCAAGCGCCGAGACGAGTGGCCCCTGCGTCGCGGCGGCGTGTTCTTGCAGCGACGTCACGACCTCGAAATGCCGCTGCGCGCGCGTGCGCCCCGCCCTCGTCAGCGACGCGTCGAGCGCGCGCGCGTCCAGACGATCGACGAGCGTGATGTAGACCGGAATGCGTTCGGCGGGCGACGCGCTCGCGAGGATCTCGGCGAGTCCTTCATCGATTTCGCCCGCGACGGCGGGCGCCGCGAATACGCTTGATCCGAGAATTGCCGCGACGATGGCGGCCATGACGGCGGATTTCATTCCCTCACCCCACAACGTGGCCGGAAAAATCGGCGCGTATTTATGCCACGAAAACGCGTTTGACGCACGCGGGGGGAAAAGAATCGCCGTTACTTCATCTCAAACAAAATCACTTTCAGACCTTCGACGGCGACGGCGGAAAAATTCCGGTCACCGGTAAGCAACGGAATTTGATATTGAACAGCCGCGGCCGCAATCCACGCGTCCGCGGTTTCGATCGGGCGGCCTCGATGACGGCTCGACGCGGATTCAAGGCATCCTTTGGAACCAAATAGCTTGCGGCGTTCGTGTCGAGAAGTATCGATTTCACGATCGGCGTCTTTGGCTCTCGAGTTCCCGCTGTTGACGCTTGTCCTCGGCAAGATATCGACGGAACTCTTCCGGATCGTCCTCCGGCGCCGGCCAATGGCTTTGGATTTCCTCAATTGACCGTGGCTGCCATCCCTGACGGCGCGCGATCTCCTCGATGGAGAGATTTTCGAAAAACGCGGATGATCCAAACCGATCGACGCGGTCATCCTTGAGCACAAGCACATCCACATCGATCACTTTCTCGCGCATGCCCTCGCGCACCTCTCCCGTCACGCGCACCGTTTGCAGCCACGCGGCGCCGAGCCTGGGCTCGTGCTCCGGCTTGAAGACGCACCGCCACGTCGTCCCGTCCGGCTCGACGAGCCGGCCGGTCAGGCCGTCGTGGCCATCGAGCGCCTCGAGGCGGCCGATGACGATGGTTTCGTGGACGTTTTTCACCGCTTGGCTCCCGGCCCGTGCGGGCGGCAACGAACGTTCACTATATCACGCCGCTGCTTGACTTCGAGCCGCACTTTTTTCTTGTCCTCCCCCTTGCCGGCCAAGTAGACTGTCCGATTCCCGGCCCGCCGGACGCGCGATTTTCGCGCGCGGGGCCGGCTTTGGCGCATCATGAACCAGACGATTGCCACCGACGAATCCGGCCTTTCCGCGGCCGATCTTGCCGTCATCGAGGACGAGGAGCGCCTGCTTTCCGGCGTGCAGGAGGCGATCGCCGCCGCGCGTGAGGAGGTTCTCGACCGCGGGGGCCTGCTCGAACGCATCAAGGAGCTGCGCGAGGAGGCCGCGGGCGCCGTTGCCGAGGATCTGCCGGCCCTGCTCGACCAGCTTCACACGCACCAGGCGCTTGCCGGGCATCGGCCCGCCATCACGCGGATGCCCGATCGCCGCTCGCCGTACTTTGCCCGAATGCGCCTTCGCCAATACACGGACGACGGCGAGCCGGGGCAGGCGCGCGAGATCCTGCTTGGCTACCGCACCTTCATCGACGAGGCGCGCGGGGTCACCATCATTGACTGGCGGCACGCGCCGGTCGCGCGCGTTTTTTACACCTACCGCGAGGGTGACGATTACGTCGAGGAGTTCCCCGGCGGGGTGAAGGAAGGGACTGTCCAGGTGCGCCGCGTGCTCACGATCGAGGACGGCCGCCTGGTGCGGATCGTCACACCCGGGCGCACGCTGGTCCGCCGCGAGGGCGGGCCATGGGAGGTCGATCGCGGGCGGTTCGCGCCGCGTTTCGCGGGCGGCGAAGGTGCCGCGACGCGCCAGGCGACGCGACTGCCGAAATTCGGCGTCGGCGCGACGGGACGCCCCGCGCCGGAGGTCGCCGCGCTGCTCGACCCCGAGCAATACGCGCTTTTGCAGGTTGACGACCGAACGCCCGTTCTCGTCCTTGGCGGAGCCGGCAGCGGCAAAACCACCGTCGCGCTGCATCGCCTGGCCGCGCTCGCGTACCGCGACCCGGAGCGCTACCGCCAGAACAACATGCTCGTCGTCGTGCCGGAGCCGGGCCTCGCGCGACTGTCGAAAAAGCTTTTGATCTCCCTTGGCATGGACAAGGTGCGCGTCAACACATTCGACGACTGGATCCGCGGCCAGGCCTCGAACCTGCTGCGCCGCCTTTCACGCCGCTACTACGAAGCCACGCCCGCGCGCGTGATCCGCTTCAAGCGCCACCCGGCGCTTCTGACGGTGCTCGATGAGGTTCTCGCGCGAAGCGAGGCCGAGACGCTGCGCCGCCTGCGCCGCGCCATGCCCGCTGATCCGGAGATCGCCGAGCGCGTCGGCGCCGCGTCGAAAAGCCGACCGCTGCTCGAGCGCTTCGATCGCGCCGTCGCCCCGGTGCTCGCCGAGCGCGCCAACCCCATCGCCGAGCGCGAGGTAAGCAAGCGCCTGCGCGAGCGGCAGTCCGCCGTGCAACGCGAGCGCGATCGCCTCTTCGACCTGGCGTGGGAGCGCGCGGAGCTTTTCTCGGATCGCGATTTGCTCATGCGCTCCGTCCGGGCGTCAAACGGCGAACTGACGCCGGGCATGGTCGACGAGGTCATCGAGCACACGCGCGGCCAGCTTGCCGACAAGAGCGACGAGGACTACAGCGGCTACGATCCCCTGCGCGCCGAGGCGCTCGATAAACGCACGCTCGCCGAGTCCACGCCGTACGAGGCGGCGGGAACGATCGACGTGGAGGACCTGCCCATCCTTTTCGAATTGCTTCGGCGCAAGGCCGGAGCGATCCGCACGCCCGGCGGGCGCATGCCGGTGTTCGCGCACATGGTCATCGACGAGGCGCAGGACATGGCGCCTGCGGAGCTGATGGTGCTCGGTCAGGCGCTGCGCCGGTCGAGCGCCGTCACCATCGCGGGCGACGCCGCGCAACAGATCGACCCGGCCCATTCGTTCGACACCTGGGAGCACGTGCTCGATCTGATTGGGGTGCGTCGCGCGCACAGCGCCCACCTGAAGACGTCATACCGCTCGCCACGGCCGATCGCGATGTTCGCGCACAAGGTGCTCGGCGATCTCGCGCCGGCCGAGCCGCCGCTGACGGTGCGCGACGGCGTGCCGGTCTCCGTCACGCGCATGGCGCACGAGGGGCACGAGGTCGTGTTTCTGACCGAAGTGCTCTCCGACCTGCTCGCGCGCGAGCCGCGTGCGTCGGTGGCGGTCATCGCGCGCACGGCGCAGGTGGCGCGGAGGCTGTTCGCGCCTCTGTCGCGTCTTGCAAAAACGCGCCTCGTGCTGCGCGGCGAGTTCGACTTCAAGCCGGGTATCGATGTGACGAACGTCGGAAACGTGAAGGGCCTGGAGTTCGACTACGTCATCATCCCGGATGCGGACGGGATGACCTATCCGGACACACCCGAATCTCGCCGCGCGCTGCACGTCGCGGCGACGCGCGCGATCCACCAGCTCTGGGTGATCGCTGTCGGCGCCCCGTCGCCGGTGCTGCCGGCGAACGCGGAATAATCCGGGAGCGCAGGCGTCCCGCCTGCTTCGAATTTCCGGGGTCCGCTGAGCGCCTGCTCGGCCCTCGTCGGCTTCGCGCTGCGCCCGCAAAGACCACGCGCGCGTCTACCCGCGCCGGCCGCGCGCGACCTGCACGGCCTCGCGGCGCCTGTTGTCCGGCGGGCGCGGGCGATGTATTGATAGACATCGAAATGATGATGGCGAGCGCGGCAAAACGGGGCATCGCGCGCGCATGAAAATTCGGACGCATGCGTCTTCCTTCCCGCGGGCGAGCGCGGCATCACGCGGCGCGCGGGCGAGAAACGCGGAACGACGAAAAACCGGGGGTGTCGACATGACTGACGGCGAGGCAACCGTTCTGGATCTGGATGCCATCGGGGCGCGCTTCGGCGGCGACAAGGAGATCGTCGTCGAGCTTTTGGAAAGCTTTGACGAGGATGCGTCGGCCGCCATGCCGAAGCTCGCGGACGCGATCGCGGCCGGCGACGCGCCCGAGGCGGCATCCGTCTCCCACGCGCTCAAGGGCATCGCCGGCAACATGGGTCTCGACGCGCTCTACGAGGCGTATCTCGCGGTGAATGCCGCCGCCAAACACGGCGATATCGCCACCACGCGCGCCGCGTTCGAAACGGCCGAGCGCCTGTTCGCGCGGTTCAAGCGCGAGTACGAGGCGCTGGACGGCGAGGCGTCGTAAGCGCCCCGCGCTCGGAGTGCGGCCCGCGGGCCGGCTTCCCCGTGGCCGGCGCGACCGCATCCGCCGTCACGCCGCGTTCCTGCCGATCGCGGCGAACTTGCAGCGCCCGCAACGCCCACGCGCCGGCGAGCAGGGCCGCAAGGATCGCCACCGTCATCTGCGCGGGCGGATAGTCCCCCTGGTTGGCGATCATGAACCCCGCCACGCCCGCCGTAAGCGACGCCGCCGCCGCGACGACGAACATGGACTCCATCCGCCGGCACAGGTTCTTGGCGATCAGGGGCGGTAGCACAAGCGAGCCGAAGGTAAACAACAGACCCGAGGAACGAATCGCCAACCCGATCGTCAAGCCAAGCGCCGCGGCCGTCGCCAGCGACCAACGGCGCACATGCATGCCGAGCGCCGCGGCCATCGGCGCATCCGTCGCGAACAACAGCAGCCGTCGCCGCAGCCGGGCGATCGCCAGGGCCACCAGCACCGTGAGCACGCCGAACACAATGACATCCGCGTCGGTCGCGCCGATGAGGCTCGACGACAGTAAGCGATGAATCTCGTCGAGTCCGTGCGGACTGTGCGATACGATCAGAATCGACACGCTGGCCGATAGAAGAAACACCCATCCGGCGATCGCCTCGTGCGACTCGCCGCGCTCGTCGCCGCCGCCACCGGCGAAGATCGCCGCGCCCACCGAAAACACGACCGCCGCGGCCGAAAGGACAAAGTCGGATTCGAGCCAGCCGAAGCCGAACGCGGCGAGTTTCACGGCGCCGAACATCGCCAAGGCGATCCCGAGCGTCGACGCCTGCGAAACCGCCGCGCCCAGGAAGATCTGGTCCCGGGCCACGGCGACCACGCCGACCAACGACAGCGCCACGCCGATCAGCCACCCGACAAGATACGTGTTGTGGAACAACGTCCACGATTCGGCGAATCGCATGATCATGCGACGGACTCCACCCGCCCGAGATGGACGCTCAGTTTTCCGGTTTCATCGTGCACCACGGCGATATCGACGCCGTACGCGCGCCTCAGCGCCTCGGAGGTCATGGTCGACGGCAGCGGTCCGCTCGTAACGCCGCCCGCGATGAAAATCGCCGCGTGCGAGGCATGTTGCGCCGCCAGCGCCAGATCGTGCGTGATCAACGCGATCGTTAGCCCTTCGCCGCGGTTGAGATCCTCGAGGCACGCCAGCAATTCCACCTCGGACACGAGATCCAACCCCGTCGTCGGCTCGTCGAGAAACAGAAGACGGGGCCGGCGCACGAGGGCTCGCCCCACAAGAGCCCGCTGAAACTGACCGCCCGACAGCGATCGCGTGTCCCGCTCGGCGAGCGCCGTCAGGCCGACGTGCGCCAGCGCCCACTGAAGGCGGGCCTCGGCTTCCGCCGCCGAGGCGCGAATGCCGACCAGCCCCAGCAGAATGAACTCCCGAATGGTCGAGGGCAGCGTCGGATTGATCCGCGCGCGCTGCGGCACGTAGCCCACGTTTTCCTTCAGCGCCAGATCGCGGTGGAACACGATGCGCCCGGCGCGCGGCGCGAATATGCCGAGCAACGCCTTGATCAACGTGGTCTTGCCGACGCCGTTGCGTCCCAAAAGCGCCCAGAACTCGCCCGGGCGAAACTCGATATTCACGTCGCGCAACACGTCGTTGCGTCCGTAGCCCAGGACCAGGTTCTCGGTCCTGACGATATAGTCCGGCTTCATGGCTTCGCCGCTCCGACCAGTTGCCGCACGTTGGCGTCGATCATCGCCACGTAGTCGCTTGTGCCGTCGAGCGCGCCCACCATGTGCGCCATCGTCACGATGCGGGCGCCGGTGTTCCGTGCGACGAACTCCGCATGGCGCGGATCGTAGTAGGCCGCGGCGATCACGAGCCGCACGCCCTGCGACTTCATGTTCGCGATCACCTCCTGGAGGTGTTTGGTCGTCGGCGAGATGCCCGGCTTGGGTTCCATGAAGTCCACGACCTGGATGCCGAAGCGCCGCGCGAAATATGGCCACAGGTTGTGGTCGCTCACGGCCTTGGCGCCGAACAGCGGCTGCGTCGCGCCCAGCCAGCCCGACAGTGGCCCGGCTTCTTTCTGGCCCGCGAGAAAATCATCGAGCCGGCCGGTTTCGGCCAGTGCGGCGAGCTTCTCGAAATCGTACCGGGCCGCCAACTCCGGGCCGACCAGCGCCTCGCCGACCGTCTTTCTGAACTGCTCGAACCGCTCCGCGAAATAGGCTCGCTTCGCCGGGCGCAGTTCGCTCAGTCGGTCGCGGATCAACGCCGCGACCTTCACGCCGTTGAGCGGGTCCATCAGATAATGCGAATTGCCCATCGGATGCACGTCGCCCATCGATCGATCGGTCGGCGTCGTGCGGACCTCCATTGGCGTCACGGCCTTCGACGCATCGAGATAACCCTTGCCGCCGGGCAGCACCGCGGCGTTGCGGGCGTTATTGATGAGCGCCGGCGCCCAGCCGATTTCGAGGTCCAGTCCGTTCTGGATGAACAGGTCGGCGCGGCTCAATTCCTTGATGAAGCTCGGTTTTGCATCGACGAAATGCGCGTCGTCGGTGCCCTTCGCGAAGACCGTCACGGCCACCTGGTCGCCGCCCACCTGCCGCGCCAGGTCGCCCAGATCCGGGATGGTGGCGCATACCAAGAGCGGCGATTCGGCCAGTGCCGCCGCGCCAAGGAGCAACAGAAAAACGCATGTCAGCGCCGCGGTGCGTGTCGCGAGTCGATGGAACATGATGGAACTCCTGTTGGGAGGATGCGGTTAAAAGTTGTGAGCCGGGTGAGCGCCGAACATGATATCCAGCCCCAGCCATACGCTGTGGGCGATGCCGTCGGTGTTCTCGATCCCGTCGCCGTTCGGGTCGCCGTTTTCTTCCTTCAGGTGCTCGGCGACGTCGTAGTTGTATTGCAGACGCAGCTTCGCGAACTCGGACGGAGAAAAGGCGATCAACGACGAGGCGCGCAGGCGATCGTCGCGCGCCGCGTCCGCGTCGCGCGCCGCTTCGTCCTCAAGGTCCGTGTCGGCGCCCGTAACCATTTCGCCGCGCGCGCCCAGCGACCAGCGCGGCGTGAGTCCGCACAGAAGCGACGAAAACAATCCCCAATCGCGGACCGACTCCGCGTCCAAAAGCTTCACGCCGTCCGGGTCTCGCAACTCGTCGGCGTACCAGTCGCGCGCGATGACCTCGGTGTCCCAACGCACGAAGGGAAATCCGCGAAAGTTGACCGCGGGTTTCCATTTCACGAGCAGGTCCGCGCCGCCGATTAGCGTTCGCCCGGCGGGGCCGGTCGGGTTGGGACCAAGAAGTCCGGATGCCCCCAGCACCGTCGTGATCGATCCGAGCGACCAGGAGTTCATCCAGCGCGCGAGGTAAACGAAGTCGTCCATGGAATCGATCTCGCGCCCGACCAGCGGACGTCCCGCGAGCCCCGTGGGCAATGACTCGAGATACTCCTCGGGCGTCGCGGGCTCCTCCGCGTCCTCGCCCTCTTCCTCCTCGGACTCGCCAAGGAAACTCGGCATGGTCTCACCCGAGGCGTTCTGAACGCCCAGGTGGATCTCCGAGAACCACGGCAGGGGCGTCAGCCAGCCTACGCGGACGCCCGTTTGGCGCGTACCGTCGCCGCCGAACAGGCGCGAAACCACGATCGGTTGGTCGATGAGGTACCAGGCATGGGGATGCGCCGGGTTGATCCGGCCGAACTCCGTGAAAAAGTGCCCGGCCTCGATCTGCAAGCAGCCGGGCAGCGCGGTCGTCGTCGCAAACGCCTCCTCGAGCTCCACGCCCTCCTCGGACCATACGATGTGCACTTCCCCGTTGAAGTACGGATCGACGGCGCCGAAGCTGGAGAACTCCAACTGCCGGAACGTGAAGCCGCGCTTATTGGGATCGTGCGCGCCGCCCTGGAGCACCGCGATTTCATCGTCCGGCAGCGTCGATCCGCCTACCGCCGCCATCACCTGCATCGAAAGGTCGATCAGACGCGCCTGGGCGCCGCTGCCCACCGGTCGCGACCACAGGTCCGCGCCCGGCGGAGCCGATGGCGACGCTGGAGGATTTTCGGCCAGGGTCCGGTCAAGCGCTTCCTGCGCCGATTGGGACGATTCGCCGCCGTCTTCGGCGAGGGCCGGGCTCAAGGAAGCAAGAACGATCACCGCCAGAATCGCGACGGCCGGCCGCCGCGGGAAATTTCGTGACATGGGCGCCTCCGCGCGCGGTGCCAAAGCCGCGCGCCGTGCGCGTTGTCACGAACGGCGGCGACCGACCGCGCTTGATGTAAGAATGTCTCGAACGATGTCGATGGAAAGTTCGATCAGCTTACGTGGCGGGATTCAGCGCGGAGGAGCGCGTTCGCCGAGGCCGCGCCGGTAGGGCGACCGCGGAAGAACGATCGAGCGGAGGGCTTGCGGTTGCCGCGTTTGGGCAATCGCGAAGAGAGCCGCCGAAAGGAGAACGACGGCGGTCAGGAAGATCTTGACAATGAGGCAGGCGTGGCAGTCGTCCGGGCGGTCGTGATGATGGAGCGCCGCCAGTACGGACACGGCAAGCATCGCCGCGACGCACGCGAAAGCCACAAGCCGGACGATGTTGCTCCGAATTCTCATCGCCCGAATTTGTACAGGAACGCCGCGCGGCGGGCAAGCAAGTCCCGGCGCGACGCGGGTCAGGGCGCGTGCGAAAGTGAATTTTCCGCGTCTTTAAGCGTGATCATCAGGATCATCGGATCAACGCCGGAGGCAAGAAAACCCAGGCTTTCGTAAAACCGCTTGGCGTCGTCCGAGATGGCATGAACAAGCAGCGCGCGGATTCCGATGATTTCGGAGGCTCGCAGGGTTCGCCGAATCGCTTCGTTGAGCAAATCGCTCCCGATGCCTCGCCCTTGCCAGCCGAGGTCGATGGCAAGCCGCCCCAAAAGGACGACGGGCACGGGATCCGGCATGTTCCGCCGAATTTTCCCTGTCGCTTTCTCATGGATGATTTCGCCGGCCGCCAAGGCAAAGTAGCCGATCACGCGAACGCCGGAGCGCACCACGTAAGTCCGGGATGCGCCGCCCCGTTCGTTGGGAAGAGCCCATCGCCTGAGCCAATCGTCCAATCGCGGTTCGCCGGAATCGAATGCCGAGACATCGTGATCTCGACGAAGGTGCTCCGGCGGCGAAATGATCATGTCGCCGCTCATTTTTCCCAGATGGCTTTTTTGTGCAGCAAGCGGCGCAATTTCGGATTGTCTTTTGCCGGTTCGTCCAGCCGCGCCACGAACTCCTTGAACCGCTTCGCGTCGAGCGTGAAGTTGACGCGCTCGGCGAGCACGCCCTCGGCCTGGCCGCAGGCTGCGTCGAGCATGAATTCGGAGCGCGTCTTGTTCAGCGTTTCGGCCGCCTTGTCGATGAGATCCCTTTGCCGCCGGTTCGCGCGCAGATTGATCGTGATGTCCCGCGCGGCGCTCTTTTTCTTCGGGGGCGAGGCGGCCGCCTTTCCTTTTTGTTCCCTGGTCATGATGGTCTCCTTGTCCTTCCATCGTGTATACATGCTTCGCGTGGACAACGTCAACACGAAAACGGGCGGGCGCGCGGCCTGACGATGGAGCCGGGGCCCGCGGCGCGGCCCGATGCGGCTTCCGTTTCGAGCGCCGATTCGGCGCCGGCATGGTGTCGAATTATCTTGCGACCGTCCATAATTTTTGATATAAAGAAACTGCCTGGCGAGCCCCGCCGGGAAAACGCCCGACAGGGATCGGGCAAGTTCGATGAGGCGAACGGGCACGGCGAAAAGGCCCAAGCCGAAAGGCAAGAAGCCCGTTCGCAAAGACGGCGAGCCACCGTTTCCCACAGGGGAAATGGTGGCTCATTTTGTTTGTGCAAAAATGCAATGTTGTGAGGAGGTTATCCGGACGCAGCATTCGTTGCGTTCCGCGTGGCCAAGGTGCCGGGCCCTGCAGCCCGCGCACGCTCGATTGGCAGCTTGCGATGGCATTCCCCATTCGCAATTCGCCACTCCAAATTTCCTAATGCACCTTCATCTTGCCGAGCACGACGCCGACCGTCTCCATCATGATCTTGATGTCGAACCACAGGTTGACGTTCTTGATGTAGTACAGGTCCAGTTGCAGCTTTTCGCGCGCGTCCTCGATGGAACTGCCGTACGGATAGCGAACCTGCGCCCAGCCGGTGATGCCGGGCTTGACGAGGTGACGCTGGTGATAATACGGAATGACGCGCGAGAGCTTCTCGACGAAAAACGGCCGTTCCGGACGCGGGCCGACAAAGCTCATCTCGCCGCGGATCACATTGAGGACCTGCGGGATCTCGTCCACGCGGAACCGGCGAATGAAGCGCCCGATGCGGGTCACGCGCGGGTCGTTTTCGGAAGCCCAGACGGGACCCGCCGTCTCCGAGTCCTCGCGCATCGACCGGAATTTGTAGAGCATGAACGACTTGCCGTTTAAGCCCATGCGCTCCTGTTTGTAAAAAATCGGTCCCCGGCTCGTCAGTTTGATAAGAAGGACGACCGCGGCCGTCAGCGGCAGCGTCGTCAAAAAAAGCATCGCCGACATCAACAGATCGAACACGCGCTTCACGACCTGCGAGAAACGGCTCATCGTGAATCCGTCGGAGAAAAGGAACCAGCTCGAACGCAGCCCTTCCAGCACGATCTTCCCGGTGAACTGCTCGTGGAACTGCGTGCTCTCCAGGATGCGGACGCCAGAAAGCTTGAGCATCATCAGCGTGTCCAGCGGCACGGCGCCCGCCGCGCGGTCAAGCGCCATGACGATCATGTCGACGCGCCGCCGCTCCGCGATGGCCGCGAGATCGTCGAACGTTCCGATGATGCGGTGATTGCGGAAAAAGCGCTCGCCCACGCGTTGCGGATCCTTGGCCAGCACGCCGATGACGTCGTAGCCCGAGTGCCGGTATTTCTCGACCTCCTCGAGCACGACGCGCGCCGCCTCCTGCGCTCCCAATACGAGCAGGTTGTTCGAAAACGCCACGTCCCGCGACAGCCAGCCCCACAGGAAGCGGTACAGCGTGGTGAAAAACATGACGAAGATGACCGACAACGCCAGGATCCCGCGGCCGATTACGAGTGGCGGGTACGCGTAATACAGGATCGTCAGCACCACGAGCGCGACGATGTTGACGGTCAAGAGCCGGTTGACGAACTCGCGAAGCGAAAGGTGCAGCTTGACCTGGTAGAGATTGAAATAGTGAAAGCACGCCTTGTAGATGAGGTAAACGACGCCCACCGCCACGATGCCGCGCTGCGTCGAATAGAACTCGTACGGCTCGAGGTGGTAGCGCGCCAGCCCCGCGAGAAGGATCGCGGCGATGATCAGCAGATCCTGGAACAGGCCGAAAAAAAAGGCGCGCATGAGCGAGTTTGATCCGTTCGTCGCGGATTTTGAGGGCGGACGTGGCCGGATTATCGCGTCCGCTTGTCGCCGGCGTCAACGGAAATCGGCGGAATACGTCAACGCCATGAGAATTTTCGCGGAGGTGGCGCGGCCATTCCCCGTTGACAGCCGCCGGAGCGCGGCCGAAATTGGCGGCTGGGCGGGCTCCTATCGGCGGCCCGGAAAATCCCGCGCGCTTTCGCGCGGGCATGGGGAGAGTCCTTGTTCGATATCGGCGGCGGCGAGGTCTTGTTTCTCCTCGTGATGACGCTGTTGCTGCTTGGCCCGCGCCACCTGCCGCGCGTCGCCCGCGCCGCCGCCAGGGCGACCACCTACTTCCGCCGCGTCACCGCCGACCTGCGCACCGCGCTCGACGAGGAGATCCGCATCATCGAACGCGAGGAAAAGGGCGACAAGGCCGAGCCCTCCATCGTCCCCGATAACGTGGCGCGCGTCAGGCGGGCCAAGCGCCCGGGCGGTGAGACCTGGACGACCGACAAGGACAAGCCGCGCGCGGCGAAACTCGACGACAGCGCGCCGATTCCCCGTGACCCGGCGGCGTTGAACAAGGCCAGCGCGCCAAAACACGAGCCGTCGCCCGGAGACGAGGCGGCCTTCGCGGTCGATCCCGAGGCCGCTTGGGACCGCGGCGCGCCGGACGACAGCGAGTCGGCCGGCGACGAACAGAGCCGCGACCGTAAGGGAGCGGGTGGCGACGCGCGCCGCGACGAGCGTGACGGCAAATGACCGCGGCCGACGAGAACCTCGACATGATGCCGGTCGTCGCGCACCTCACGGAGCTGCGCAAACGCCTTGTCTACAGCATCATTGCGCTCGCCGGCGGATTCGCGATCTGCTGGTCGTTCGCGCGCGACATCTACGACGTGCTGATGCAGCCGCTCGTCGACGTGCTCGGCGAGGGGCGAAAGCTCATCTTCACCGCGCCCGCCGAGGCGTTCGTCACCTACATGAAGGTCGCGCTGATCGCCGGCGGCCTTCTCGCCGCGCCCGTCATCATGTGGCAGATCTGGCGATTCGTGGCCCCGGGGCTCTACCGCCGCGAGCGGGCTTATTTCGCCTGGGTCGTCCTGTTCGGCTCGCTGTTTTTCGTCGGTGGCGCGTTATTCGGTTACCTGATCGTTTTCCCGATCGGCTTCCGGTTTTTCATCAACACCTTCGAGACCCCGCGCATCGAGGCTCTCATCACCCTGCGCGACTACCTCCGCTTCGCATCGCAGCTCCTGTTCGCGTTCGGCCTGGCGTTCGAGCTGCCGGTGTTCGTGTTCTTTCTCGCGCGCGTCGGTCTCGTCACGCCGCAATGGCTCTGGAAAAATTTCCGGTTCGCCGTGCTCATCATCTTCGTCGCCGCCGCGATCTTCACCCCGCCGGATGTCATCTCGCAGCTCGTCCTCGGCGTGCCGCTGACCCTGCTCTACGTCCTCGCCGTCGGTGCTGCGTACGTGTTCGGGCCGCGAAAAGGCGAGGGCGATAAAGCGGAAAAGGA
This sequence comes from bacterium, assembly GCA_019912885.1. Lineage (NCBI taxonomy): Bacteria > bacterium. The sequence goes on along the minus strand of JAIOHV010000072.1, from coordinate 2,945 downwards.
CGATTGAAGATCGAAGATTGAAGATTGAAGAATTCCGGGGCGCGGCGCCGGTGGCGGCTTTCAAGGAGCCGTTTCGCCACGCGCGCTCGGAATGACGCCGCCATTTCTCCCGCGATCTCTCGTCCGCCACGCCCGCCGCTTGCGATTCCAATCTTCAATCTTCGATCTTCAATCCTCAATCAGAAATACCGAAACACCGCCTGCGCCACGAAGTTCGCGCCCGTCTCCCCGATCACCGAACCCGGGTGGATGATGCGCGCGTTCGTGACGTTGAGGACGCCGAGCTTCACCTCGGCGTAGGGATCGAAATTGAACGACGCGCGCAAATCCAGCGCCGCGTATCCGGGCGCGTCCGTGCGCGCGCCGGGGAGCGCCGCCGCGTCCGCGGGCGACAGGTCGCTCGCTTCGGCCGCGAAACGGCCGAGGATGTCCAGCGCGAATTCCCCGCCGTCGCTCATAAAGCGCAGGCGCGCCGATCCGGCCGCGGGACGCGCCGCGGACAGCGCCGGCGCGTCGCCCACGGCGTCAAACGACCGCGATCCGGTGAGTGCGAACAGCCAGTTCACGCCGAGATAGAACTCCGCCGAACCCTCGATGCCCCGCGTCATCGCGCGGCCTTCGTTTTGCGAGGCGACGACGGCCGCGTTACCGAGCGTCGCGTTCGGATCCTCCGGCAGTGGCCGCGCCTGAATGATATCCGAAAGCCAGGCGTGATACGCCGCGAGATGCCCCTTCACGAACGGGAAGTGCAGGCGATACCCCAATTCCGCCTCGCGAACGATCTCCGGCGACAGCGTCGCGGCGGGGATATGATGCACCGCCGCCGCCTCATCCAGCCCGCGCCCCGCCAACTCATAAAGATCGGGAAAGCGGAACCCCTGCCGCGCGCCGCCGTAGACCGAGGTGTGCGTCGTCACCCGAACGCGAGCGCCGAGGTCGCCGGCGAACGCGCCGTCCTCATAAGCCAATTCGGGATCGCCGGGCGCGTCGTCGCCAAGAGTCGCCTCCGCCCGCGCGAACTCCGCGCGAGCCCCCGCGGCGATGCGCAGATTTCGATTCGGTTCGATCGCGGGCGTCAGGTGCACCGCCGTGCGCTCGTAGGTCGCGCCGTCGGGAAGACCCGGCGTACCCGGCGATGCCTCGCGCGGATCGAGCGCGTCGCGCCGATATTCCGCGCCGTAGATCGCGCCGAAATACGGTCCCACGCGCATCTGCAGGATCGCATCCACGCCGCCGGCGCGCAGGCGCGAGGGTTCGATCGCATCCTTTGCCCCGCTGCGCCTCTCCAGCGCCGACTCACCGTAATTCACCGCGAACTGGGCGTAACGCAGCTCCTTCGAGAGCCGGCGCGTCTTGAGCGCGAAGACGCCGATGTCATGCAGGCGCTGGGCGTCGAGCAGCCCGCGACGTGCCGGATCGAGCGGAACGTCGAGCTGCTCCATGCGGTGATAGTTCGCCGAAAACACGATCCGCTCGCCGACGTACGAATCGAACGACGCCGAGACGTTCGTCGTGTGGTGATCCGTGCGTCCGTGCGCCTCGCCGGGTGTCTGCGTCTCCCCGAGGTTGCGCGAGGCGGCGAGGCCGAACAACCCGAACACGTCCCGCGCGTTCACTTCGGCCTGCGCGTAACCGGAACGTTCATTGTTCGCCGTCGCGAAACGCCCGCCGCCCTCGGCCGCGACGGTGCTATCGATGTCCACCCAGTCGCGCCGGCGCGAGATGACGGCGATCGATCCGCCCATCGCCCCGTGCCCGTAGGTGACGCCGTTCGCGCCGCGGATGACCTCCGCGCGGCGCACAACGTCCGGCGCAAGCGCGGCCAGCGGAAGATCGAGCCCCGGTGGCGCAAGCGGCGAGTCCAGCCGGTAGCCGTCGATCTCCACCGCGACGCGGCGGCCGTGCAACGAGCGCAATACGGGCGACAGGTCCGCCGCGCCCTCGCGGCGCAATCCCATCGCCGGCCCGGCGGCAAGCGGCTCGACGATCGTCGGCGCGAGGCTCCAGAGGATATCCTCGCGTGTGAGCACGCCGGCCGTGCGCGTCGAAAATGACAACAGCCCCGGCACGCCGTCGTCGGAAAGCAATGGTTTGTCGAGTACCTCGGAGAGCCCTTCCACCCACAACAGCTCGTAACCCTCCGGCGGGGGAGGCGGCGCGTCCGCCGGAATCGCGTCCGCGGGCGCGGTCGTCGGCGGCGCGTCGATGTCCTGGGCGGAAGATGTTGTTGGCAGGATCAGCGAAAGCGCGATGAGAAAAGTTCCAACGATGGAGCGTGGAAAAGCGAAGAGCGAAAAAAAACGCCCACCACGTCCTTCACGTCCATTCGGTCCATAAACAATTTTGGCGCGGGCGCGAATAACGTCGGGAAAGGGAACGGGCCGTGTCGCCCGCGCTCGCCCGACCCTCAACCCACTCTCGCACCTCATTTCTCGCCACTTCCGACTCTCATCACCTCCAGCCCCAACCGCGGCCCCGCGCCGTCGCCCACGGGCGGCGGCACGAACGCGCGATCCGCGCCGGGCGCGGGAAACTCCACGCAACGCCGTCCGTGACCAAGGCCGGGCAGGCGGGCATCGACGCACGCCAACAGCGTCGTTTGCGTCGTCCACCGCGTCTCGGCGCCCGGCGGCGCGGGCGCTGCAAAGAAATCGGACGCGAAAAAGACGTCGATCGTCGCCGAACCCGCCTTCTCGCCGGCCGCGTACGCGTCGGCCGCATAGGGAAGCATGAATCGCGCGGCGGTCGCCCGGCCGTCCGCGACGGCGATCGGCGGCAGCGCGAGCGGAACCGGAATCGATCCCCCGCGCGGCGGATCGTCGAGCCCGAGAACCGGCGCGTCCGCATCGCCCGCGATGTGCGGCACGAGCACGACGCGCCAGGTCTCTCCGCCGCCCGGCGCGTTTGCGGTGTTCGCGTCGATCCAGCCGGGCGGACCCGACGGC
>JAIOHV010000071.1 GCA_019912885.1 bacterium | reverse complement strand
GCCAGATACAGCGGCGTGTTTCCCGCGCCGTTTTTTGCGTCGATCGGCGCGCCCGCGTCCGCGAGCAACAGGGCGAGGCTCGCATGCCCCATCATCGCGGCGTGATGCAGCGGCGTTTGCCCTTCGCCGTCCGTCGCCGCGACATCCGCCCCGGCGCCGGCGAGCATTCGCGCGATCGCTTCGTGCCCCAGCCCCGCGGCGCGGTGAAGCGGAGTCGCGCCGAACTGGTCGCGCGCGTCCACCGGCGCGCCGGCGTCGAGCAATCGGCGCACGGCATCCTCGGCGCCCTTGGCTGTTGCGGCGTGCAAGACCGTGCGGCCGTTCTTGTCAGCGGCGGATAGATCCGGCCCTGCCGCGACGACCGCCGCGAAAATTTCCGGCGACGCCGAAAGCGCCAGATGCACGAGGGGCCGGCCTTCATCGTCGCGCGCGTTCAGATCCCCGTCCGCATAAATAAACGACTCCAGGCGTTCGATGTCGTTCTCCATGACGGCCCGGAGCATGTCTTCGGCGTCCACGATGTCCCCCTCGAAACGGCGAGCGCGGTCATATTAGGACAGAGTCCAAAAGGCGGAAAGGCCCGCCGGACAGGATGGACATGACCGACCGAATGGACATCATGGACCCATGTACGCACGCACCGCCCCTGGCGCCGCATGGCGCATCCTGGCGCTTGCGCTCGCGTTCGCGTTCACGGCGACGCTTGTGGTGCCGTCGCCCGCGCACGCGGAACGCACCGGCCGGCGCATCGTGCTCGGCGCGGAGATCTTCGTGCGTTACCTGTACGACGTCTCGTATTACCGCGACCGCGATCCGCGCCGCGTGCGCAACGACTACAACGCCTTCGACATCCCGCGCGCACAGCTTTCGGTCGAGGGCGTCGCGACGCCGGGCCTGACGGGGCACGTGCTCATCGAGTCCGCGCGCGTGCAGGAGTTTCGCGCCGACGTGGACGGCGACGGCGACCTGGAGTCCGTTGAGTCCGACGATTTCGGCCGCGTCGAGCTGATCTTCAAGAACGTGCACATCCAGTGGCGGCCGATGCTCGCGTTCGGTATCCGCGCGGGGATGATCCCGAACGCCTACACGCCGGTCGCCGAGCGCGCGTGGACGATGCGTTTTGTCGATCGCGCACCGGCGGACGACCACGGCTTTCTCGGCCCGGAGGCGGACCTCGGTCTGGCGGTGTTCGGCGATTTTGGACGCGGCGCGGTGAGCTACGAGGCGCAGGTCACGAACGGCGAGGGCTACCGGCGCACGGAGGAAAACCGCCACAAGGCCGGCGCGGCGCGCGTCACGTTCGCGCCGTTCGACGCCACGGCGCTCTACGGCCTCTCGCTCACGTTCGCCGGCCGTTACGAAACAAACGACAACCCGCCGGGCGATCTCATCGACCGCCAGACGGACGGCGTCGCGATGCTGGCGTTTTCGCGCGAGGGATTGTTCTCCGGCGTGTCCGCGTTCGGCATGTGGCGCCAGCTATCGGAGACCGGCGACCCGTGGGTGATTCGCGGTGCGGGCGCGTGGGCGGGGTACGTCACGCCGATCGGCGTCGGCCCGTTTTTTCGCTACGACTACCTCGACGGCAACGCTTCACAAAAACACGGCGAGGCGTCGTTTTTGCGCTCGCAAATCACGGGCAACGCGCTTCCCGCGGACGAGGACGAAATTCATCATCTCTGGGGCGGCGTTCTCTATCGCCCGACGTCGCATTTCGACCTCGCGGCCTACCTGCAATCGCGCATCTACACCGAGCGATACCAGGGCGGCGCGGCGGACGGCACGATGATCGACCCCGAGCTGCAATGGCGGGCAAGCGCGCGGCTGGCGTTTTAGTTCGCTACCGAAGCCGTCCCTGGGAACGCGGGCCGAGCTGGAGCTCGGCGTTCCCGGGTATCGCTTTACGCTCCCGCGCGTTTTGCGCTACGTTTCGGTCGCCGCGATCGCGGTGATTTGCATTCGACGCAACGCACAGACAAAAAAGCGCGATCGACGCGAAAGCGAGGAGCATCCGATGCCGAATCTTGCCATCAAGGGCGGGACGTCCGTCCGAACCAAACCCTGGCCTGTGTGGCCGCCGTACGACGAGCGCGAGCGCGAAGGGCTCATCACCGTGCTCGAATCGCACGAGTGGGGCGGGTTTCCGTCGCCGAATTTCCAGGCGCGGCATTTCGCCGAGGAGTTCGCCGCGTATCACGGCGCGAAGTACGGCATCTGCGCCGCCAACGGAACGGTGACGCTCGAGGTCGCGCTGCGTGCGCTGGGGATCAAGGCGGGCGACGAGGTGATCGTGCCGGCGGCGAGCTGGGTCGCCACCGCGGCGTGCGCCGTCTATTTGAACGCCGTGCCGGTGTTCGTGGACATCCGCCCCGACAATTTCACCATCGACCCGGAAAAAATCCGTGCCGCCATCACGGACAAGACGAAAGCGATCATCGTCGTGCACCTGGGTTCGTCCATCGCGGACATGGACGCCGTCATGCAAATCGCGCGCGACAACGGCCTGCCGGTCATCGAGGATTGCGCGCACGCGCACGGCGCGAAATGGCGCGGAAAAGGCGTCGGCTCCATCGGGCATTTAGGGAGCTTCAGCTTTCAGTCGAGCAAGCTCATGACCGCGGGCGAGGGCGGCCTCATTCTGACGAGCGACAAGACGCTCGAGGAAAAGTGCCAGAGCCTCGTCAACTGCGGGCGCAAGGAGCACGGCTACGACAGCTACGAGGGCCGCCTGTTCGGATGGAACTACCGCATCACCGAGTTCCAGGCCGCGGTGCTGCGCGCGCAACTCGCCAAGCTCGACGAATTCACGACGCGCCGTCAGGAGAACGCGGCGTATCTCTCCGAACAGCTTGCGAAGATCGACGGCATCGGCGTTGTCCCTTACGACGAACGCACCACGCGCCGCGCGCATTATCAGTACATCTTCACGTACGACCGCTCGAAGTTCGGCGACGTGCCGCGCGAAAAGTTCATCGAGGCCGCGATGGGCGAGGGCCTCATCCTCTCCGGCGCGTTTTACGTGCCGATGTTCGCGAACGAGCTTTTCGCCGCGCGCTCCGACGAGTGGCCCGAGCTTCGCGCGCGCTACGGCGAGGGCATCGGGCGCGACGCCGCCGACACGCCCGTGGCGTGGACGTTCGCGAAGGAAACCGGCTTGTGGATGCATTACCCCATGCTCATGGGCACGCGCGATGACGTGGACGATATTGTCGCGATCGTGCGGAAGATCAGGGAGAACGCGGACGAGCTTCTCTGAATTCACCACGCAAAGGCGCAAAGAGCGCGACGTGCCTTGCGAAGCGCGGGCGAGGCGCCGTCATCCTGAGGCGAGCGCAGCGAGCCGAAGGATCCGGCCCCGCCCCGTAAGCCGCGTGAACGTCAGCAGGGGCGAGCCAGATCCTTCGCTTCGCTCAGGATGACGATACCCCGGCAGGATGTCGACGCCTCGGCAGGATGACGACGTCGCGCGCACTCTCGTTCGTTTGAAAAAACCTCTGTGCTCTCCGTGTTCTCTGTGGTTAATTGTTCCGCGTGAATCTGTCGCCCGAGAACAAGGACGAGCTATTGGCGCGCGCCGCCGTCGTCGTCCTCTTGTTGTTCTGGATCGCGCGCCTGTTCGCGCATCCGCACGCGCTGTTTTCGGATAACGTCGAGCGCACGCACGATTATCTCCAGCAGGCGACGTACGATCATCTCTTTCGCCGCGCGATCCTGACCGACGGCGAGATTCCGCTGCGCACGCCATTTCTCGGCGGCGGCTATCCGCTGCCCGCCAACCCGCAGGATCCGACGTTTTCGCCGTTCACGATCGTGCCGCTCGCGCTCGGCGAGGCGGTCGGCATGAAAGTGAACATCGCGCTATTCATGCTGATCGGCGCGCTCGGATTCTACGCGCTCGCGCGCCGAGGGTATGGCGCGAGCCCGGCGGCTGCCGCGTTCGCCGCCGCGTCGTTCGCGTGTTCGGCGTGGTGGCTGTCGCGCCTGTATTGGGGTTTCTACTTCAAACTGTACTGGAATTTTGTGCCGTGGGTGTGGCTGTTCCTGCTGCCGCGCGTTCGCGATGGGCTCGGGTCCGCCGAACGCCGGCTCGACCAAACGAATCTCATCGGCGCCGGCTTGCTGCTTGCCCTCACGCTTGCGCAGCTTGGCATCGGCTACGTCGTCGCGGGGCTGTTTTTCGCGGTGTATCTGCCGCTTGACGCGGCCGTCCGCGCGCGGACGTCGCGCGGATCGTGCGCGGGCGCGGCGTTTGGCGCGGTCGCCGCGGCGTTCGTGCTGTCGTGCGTCTTTGCGGCGGCGAAGATCATCCCGATGATCGAATTGCTCATGCGCAACGTGCGTTCGGTGGACGACTACAACACGTATCTTGGCGTGTTCGGCGGCTACCCGCACTTTTTCCACGATTTTCCGACGATGCTGCGCGCGCTCGCGTTCTGGTCCCCGACGCCGCACGAACCGATCGCGCCGGGCTTCGGCGCGCTCGCGCTGGCGGTGATCGGCATCGGCGCGACGTGGCGCCGGCAATGGCCGCTGCTGGCGGTCGCCGCCTGGTTTCTGCTGATTTCGTTCGGGCCGTATCTGCCGATCGACTTTTTCAGGCCGCTCTGGCATCTGCCGATCTTCCGGTCGATGCACGAACCGTATCAGCTATTCACGTTTTTCGTGCTGGCGGCGATTTGTTTGTTCGCCGCGATGGGCGCGGATATCGTGTTGTCGCGGGCGTGGCCGCGTGCCGCGCGTTACGGCATTTACATTCTCGCGTGGGCGGCGCTGGTCTGGCAGGTGGCGGCGGTCAACGTGCCGATCGCGGGGAGCATCTTCGTTCACGATGCGCCGGCATTCGAGCCGGCCGGAACCTTCCATCACGTGCGTGGACGCGACATGGTGCGCGGCTCGCCGCGTTCTCCGCACGCGCAGCAATACCTCAACGCGGCGCGCGGCGTCGGCACCGTGGACTGGGACGGCGACGTCTTGTTGCCCGAAAACGTCATCCCGCGATATTTCGTGACGCCGGACGACGCGCTTCACGAGAATCCCGCGTACCGAGGCGAGGCGTGGTTCGGGGAAGGGGCGGGGCGCGTCAGCCATATCGCGTTCACGTCGAACACCGTCACCGTGGAGGGCATCGCCGACGCGGACGGCGTGCTGCTCATCAACCAGAATTTCGACCGGCATTTCGCGGCGAACCTGCCGCTGTTCGAGAAAAACGGCCTTCTGGCGCTGAGCGTTCCCGAGGGAAAGTTCCGCGCCGTGTTGAAATACCGCCCGATTCCGACCTATTTTGGCGTCGCCGTGTCGATCGCGGCGCTCGCCGTCGTGGCCGGGCGCGCGGCGGCGCGGCGCCGTCTGTTTCGCAAGCCGCGGAAGTGATCATGGCGCGCCCCGAATCCGATCCCGCCCATCTGCCGGGGACCGAGTCCATCGGTCCGCGCGTTCTCGCCGAGCGCCTGGCCGACGTGCAGAGCACCGCGGACACGCGCGGCATCGCGCTCGACCGCGTCGGCGTGAAGGGCGTGCGTTACCCGGTGATCGTCCGCGATCGCGCGCGCGGCGAGCAGGCGACCGTCGGCGAGTTCAACCTCTACGTCGATCTCGCGGCCGGGCACAAAGGCACGCACATGTCGCGCTTCGTGGAGATCCTCGAGGCGAACAAGCGGCGCATCGGGCTCAAATCGTTTAGCGCAATCGCCGAAAACGTGCGCGAGGCCCTCGGCGCGCGCGTGGCGCATATCGAGCTGTCGTTTCCGTATTTCGTCGAAAAACGCGCGCCCGTTTCCGGCGCACCGGGCGTGATGGCCTACCGTTGCCGGCTGACCGGCCGGCTCGATGATGACGGTTTCGATTTTGTGCTCGGCGTAAGCGTTCCCGTGCAGACGCTGTGCCCGTGCAGCAAGGAATTGGCGCGCGTTTCCGCGCACACGCAGCGCGGCGAGGTGCGCGCGCAGCTTCGTCACACGGGATTTTTGTGGATCGAGGACGTCATCGCGATGATCGAGTCCGCGGCGTCGAGCCCGGTGTATTCCGTCCTGCGCCCGGAAGACGAGGATCACCTGACGCGCCTCGCGTTCGCGCACCCCGCGTTTGTCGAAGATGTGGCGCGCGACGTGACCATCGCGTTTCGCGATCACCCCGCCATCACGTGGTTTTCCGTCGAGGTCGAGAACTTCGAGAGCATTCACAACCACAGTGCGCTCGCAAGTGTGGAGATGAGGAAGGAGGATTGAGGATCGAGGATTGAGGATTGAGGATTGGGTGAATCCCATCCCCGTCCCTGATTCGGTTATTCGTGCCCGTGCCCGTGCCCGTGCCCGTGCCCGTGCCCGTGCCCGTGCCCGTGCCCGTGCCCGAACAACGAACCGCGACCGTCAGGGAGCGGGTCTCCAATTCATGGACACAATGGACATCATGGACATGATGGACGGGGCGGCGAACGGGGGTGGCGGCGCGATGCGAACCTGATAGCGCCATGGCCGCTTGCGATGACCTTTCAGACTTCCAGACTTTCGGACTTTCAGACTATTCGCGATTCAAGATCTTCCCGCTTTCCCGCTTCTTCCATCCTACTCCGTCTGCCTCACGTAGGTGCCTTTTCCAATGCCGACGCCAACGCGCACGTAGGGGCCCATGAAGCGGTCGAGGACCGCGCGCTCCAGGCGCCCGTGCTTGATCTGCCAGAAGTAGGTGATGAGTTCGCCCTGATAGCCGATGTGCAGGAAGACGGGCAGGTTGATCGCCGCGCGGTAGTTCGGATCGCGTGAGGTCCACGCGGGATTTTGCAGCTCGAAGCCGAGGCCCACGTCGCCCGGAACGCCCGTCTTGGCGCCGGAGTAATCCGGGAACTCGCGCTTGCGCCGATCGTCGCCGTTGACGATGAAGTTCGTGTACGACCAGCCAATGCCCGCGTAGGGATAAAGTTGGAACGGCGTGCGGATGACGTCCTTGCCGACGTGGAACAGAAGGTGGAAGCCGCTGATCGTCGCGCCGGTGTGCGGGCCGTCGCGCCACTGCTTGTAATATTGCCCCATCAGGTCGGCGACGAAGCTGTTGAACACCATGCCGAGGCGCGCGCCGAAAACGGGCGTCGCGCGGTCGCCGTAGCTTTCCGGATCCGCGTCGCTGACGCCGAACGGCTCCACGCCGCCCTTGTCGATGTAGTTGTTGACGTCCGAGTGATCGAGCCAATGGATCGATCCGAACGCCTGGATATTCAGGCATGTCTTCGGCCGCCAGGGGCCGTAGTCCTTGGCCGTTGTGTCGGACTCGCCGTCATCCTGCGCGACCGAGGGCGCGGGAAAGGCAACAAGGGCCAGAGCGAAAATCGACAGGCCAAAAAAAACCGCGCCAAAAACGGATCGCATCGCCACGCCACTCCCGGAAATTTCAACAGGGCGTGCATGATACCAGTCGCGCGACGAATGTGGAAAGAGCCGCGTGAGGAAAGGCGAAAGGGGAAAGAGGAACGAGCGTCGGAACGTAGCGGGTGCGCGAAGGGCGAGCGAGCGGTCAGCCGCCCGCGAAAGACGGGTTCGTGCCGATTCGGTCCATGCGGTCCATCATGTCCATGATGTCCATGCGGGCACGGGCACTGGCACGGGCACGACGCGCCTATCCCACGACCAGATTCATCCAGTCGCGGAGCAGGAACTCCATGCGGCCGACCAGAAGCGCGATGCGGCCCATGACGGTGAATCCGAACGACGCGCCGAAGCTGATCATGAGGACCCAGATGCCGATGCGACTGGCCGCGCCGAACACGCCCGTGTGCTCCTTCGAGAAGAAGAAGTAGATCAGCCCGCAAATCACGCCGACAAAAAGCACGATGTTGGAAAATGTGCCCCAGAACGAGAAGCCCTCGGCGCCGATCGCGACGAGCGGTGTGATGGTCTGCGTGATTTGCAGCATGAAATCGCTCTTGAGGTACTGCACGAAGTTCAGGCCGGCGGTCGTGCCGACGATGAACGCGAGCGACAGGCGCGAGAGATACCCGAATTTCTCCGAGATGCGCGTCAGGAGCAGGATGCCGAAGATCAACGGAATGACGTAATGCCACTCCGGCGTGTTGTCCTTGACGCCCTCGAGCACGCCCGAGACGAGATTCGGGGTCAGCTTGCCGAACAGGTTCGGGACGAGCGTCGTCCAGAAGCCCATCACCATCCAGTACGCGGCGGAGACGCCGACGAAAAGATGCTCGGCGAACTTGTAGAGCGGATTGTCGTCGTAGAGGAATGAGAGGATGCACAGCGTCAGGAACGCGGCAAACCACGTCAGCGGGCCCTTCCACGACGTCGCGCCCGTCGTGACCGCGTTTTCGCCGACGAGCAGGCCGAACTCGTTGTATTGCGGTTCCATCGCCTGCGTTTCGACCGTGTGCGGCCAGGGCGGAACCATGCCGCCCGTCGCCGAGCGAAACAGGAGAAACGCGAGGAAAAGGCCCCCGGCGACAAGAAAGACGATGCGTCCGCGGCTCATCGCGAGCGCTCCCTTCGGCGGTCGATGAAGAAAGTGATGTTGCCGATGATGATGAACGCCATGATCACTAGATGCGCGACCGCCTGAGCGCCCATGCGGATGCGTCCCTTGTTCTTTTGAATGTCGGCGTACTGCGGGTAGCGGTCGCCCATCAGTTTTTCATATTCGGCCGCAGGTTTCAGTCCGCCGAGAAGCCCGTAGAGTTGCTTGGGATAGTAGGGGTAAAGCAGGGGCGCCTGCACCGCCGTGCTCCCGCCCACGATACGCACGCCCGCCGGGTCCGCGCCGAACTGGATCCATTCCTTCAGGCCCGGCGTGCCGGCGGAGATGTTCACGATGAGGTCGAAATCCTTGAGGCTTCGCGCCTCCTTCATGAGCGGAATCGTGGAAAGCGCCTGGCCGGCGGCGTCCGTCGGGTACATTTTCTCGAAGTCGGTGAGCACGACGTTGATGACGCCCTGCGCCCCGCTCTTGAAACCGAGGTTGACGTAGTTGACGCCGTATTCGAACGGCACCTTTTCGCCGGTTTCTCGTTCCTTGTCCGCGAGGTCGCGCTTCAGGGCGTCGATCGAAAGGCGCGCCATGTCCTGGCCGATCGGCCAGAGCGCCATGATGTAGATCTTCGCGCGCTTTTCGGCGAGCTGCCGCATCCAGGCCGTCGCCATCGGCTGCAGTTCGGGCTCGGACGCGGGGTCGTAATCGAAGGACACCAGCACCTTGGCGCCCGGCGGCAGGTCTTCCATAAGCCCGAAGATCTGCTTGACCATCGGCGTCGGGAATTCCGGGAATCGGATCGTGAAGATCAGCGGCAGTGCGACGGACAGGCCGATCAAAAGGAAAATGACGCGGCGGTCGATGTTGCGGATCTTGTCGTAAAACGCCATCGCGCTACTCCTGCCCGCTTCCGAGATAGCCGCGGTCGATGCCGAGGATGATCTTCAGCGATGTGGATACGATGCCGAGCGCAATGCCGATCATGATGGCGCGCTGCCCCGCGCGGTTCGGGTAGTCCATGATCCACTCGGCGAGCTCCGGGATGCCAAAGCCCGTTCCGGGTTCGGTCCAGAATGAGACGAACGAGCCGATGAACGTGCGTCCGAGCAGGATGACGAACGCGGCGACCAGAAGGACGGTCGCCTCCAGATTCTTGGCGCGGAACGCGCGGTAGCTCGCGCTCGCGACGTAAAACGCCAGCAGCGCGAACATCGTCGCCGCCAGCGGCTTGAAGACGTAGTCGTAGATGAAGTTGAACGCGCTGCCCGAGGCCGTCGGGTCCGTGGACCAGCCCTTGGGGTGGCCGATCTCGAACAGGCCGATGAAAAGCGTCGCGAAAAATCCGATGAGGCACACCGCCGAATAGCCCCAGCCCGCGCCCATCTTCGAGAGCTTGTCCGCGTGGATCTTCACGAGGTTGCCGCCGCCGAGGATGAAAGCGAACACGGCGATGATGTCGAAATAAATCGTGAAGTCCTCGCCCAGCCCCGTTGTTTTCGGCGAGAGCTTGGACAGGATGATGACCGTGCCGACGACGAACGTGATCCAGAGCGGCAGCGTGCGTTTGACGAACACCCGTCGCCCTCCTTATCCGGCCGCCGGCCGGAAGAGTTCCGAGATGAGATGCATGGCCGATTTGGCCCAGCCCGCGCCCGAAACCGCCTCGATGGTCGCGAACAGCGACCCGAAGACGATGCCGAGCATGCCGAGCAGCTTGCCGACATCCTGGCCTTTCAGGCTGCCGAGCTGTTTGGGATCGTGCGAAAGATACGCGGACGCGGCGAACAGCTCCTCGCCGATCAGCGTGTAGTCGCAGGCCGCGACGAAGAACGGAAGCTGCGCCGGTTGCGCCGTGCCCGCGATCTGGATGGCGCCGATGAAGTTGCCCGTCTCGGCCATGATGAGCGATTCCGCGTAGAACGAGCCGAGGTAAAGGATCGTCGCCGGCTTCTCGCGGACCATGATGCCGTTGACGCCCGCGACGTAGCCGAATTGCTCATCGGTCAGGTAGGTGACGATGTCCTCGTTGTAGGCGTCGGGCCGGCCCGCGGAGATGTACGACTCTTTCACGGTTTCGCGCCCGGTCGTCATGACAAGGCTCTTGGAGGTCGGCACCATGAGGCGCGTGTCGTATTCGGCCACGGTCTGCGCAACGCGGCCGAGAATCGACATTGCCGCCACGGTCTGCACGTCGTTCATGTCCATGATGCCCGGCACGAACAGCACCGGCTTGCCCATCTCCGTCGCGCGGCCGATAGCCTCGTCCACGGCCTCCAGGCCCGCGATCTTGCGGACAAACAACTTCTTGCCGCTTTTGATGTGCTGGATGAAATAGACGATGAAACCCGACAGCACGATGGCGAACAGGAAGTAGTTCCACATCTCGAAGTTCACGAACTGCGCGCTTGCCGTCGCGGTGACCACCTGCGGCGCAAACGCGAGGCCGTCGGCCGTCAGGTTCGTCGACGCGACGACGTAATAAAACGGCGGCCGGCCGCCGTCGCGATCCTGCGCGTTCGTATCGACGTATTTCGTCTCGTCGCCGCCCGCCTGACCCACGAACGTGAACGGTCCGTCCTCGAGTTTGCCCCGATAGACATTGTACGCGAGCCCCCGGATACCCTCGGCGCCGTCCGGCGCCTCCCACGTCACCACGATTCCGTCGCCCGCGTCGTTCGGCCGATCCTTCGCGCTGACGTTTTTCGGCGGCGCACCCGCGAACGAGCCGTGCAGCTTGTCGAACTCGTCCGTCGTCACCTGCTGGCGCACGGGCGAGATGGGGCCGACATCCACGAGCGGCGCGCCGTCCGTCGCGACAAACGCGTAGGCGAAGCGCTCGCCCGCGGTGGCCGCGACGCGATAGACGTACGTCGCGCCTTCGGTCAGGCCGGTGTCGGTGAACTCGTAGACGCGGGCGGCCTTGCCATCGGCCGTATCCTCAACCTTGCCGTCGCCGGCCGCGACCTGGGCGACGCGCATGAACGCGGGGCCGCCGCCGCCCTTGAGCGCGCGGAAGATCACGTAGTTATCGACTTCCTGATAACGCACGGGGCACGAGCGCCACGCGAGCACGAGTGCCGCGCCGGCGTCGTCCGGTGCGTCCTTGACCGCGACCTCGGTGGGCGGGCAGAGCGGGGCGTTGAAGGTGTTTTCGAGCGTCGGCTCGGGCACACCTTCCTCGGCCGCGAGATCGGTGACGAGAATGCCGTCGCCGGCGGGAACGGGTCCGGCCTCGCCCTCGGGCGTGGGGGCCGGCTCGGCTCCGGGCTCGGCGGGTTGCGCCCCGCCCCCGTTGGTTGCGGGCGCATCCTGCGCAAGCGCAACGGACGCAAACGCGAAAAGCGCGAGCGCGACGAACGCAACGCTAACGAACGCGGCGGCAAGAGCCGTCCGACGCGACATCAGATCCCCCGATGGATGCGGAAAAGCAACGAGATTCAAGGTGCTTTAGCCTGTGGGGGCTATGCCGTCAAGCGGGGCGCGTGTTTGCGATGTCCGAGGCGCGAAGTGCGATGTCAGGGCCGCAAACGAAGTCACGCCGGCGCGATGTCGTCGGCGCGATGTCGGGGCCGCAAACGAAGTCACGCCGGCGCGATGTCGTCGGCGCGATGTCAGGGCCGCAAACGAAGTCACGCCGTAGCGCCAGCGAAGGCGGGCGGAGTGCGCGGTCGGCAACGCCCCGGCATCGCCGCTCTCGACTATTTCAAGGCGCCCATACAAAACGCGCCCTTCATCGGCGATCCGACGTTGAAGCGAAGCCTTCACCGAGCGAAAATCAGACGGGCCGGTGGCGATGGACTTGATGGACCGAATGGACATGATGGACGCGCCACGATGTCAAAGCTGGCGAGACGCCTGCGCTCCCAGCGACATGGACCCTCACCGCCCCCGGTACATCGCCTCGATCACGTCCGCGTACATCTCGCCGATCTTTTTGCGCTTGACCTTCATCGTCGGCGTCAGTTCGTCGTCTTCCTGGTCCAGGCGCTTGTCGAGGATCGTGAATTTGCGGACCTGCTCCACGCGCGCGAGCTCGCCGTTGACGCGGTCCACCTCTGCCTCGATGAGCTTTCGGATCGGGGGGCTTTTCGCGAGGCTCTGGTACGTCGTGAACGGGATGCGGTTGTCCTGCGCGTATTTGATGACGTGCTCCTCGTCGATGAGGATGAGCGCCGCGACGAACGGCCGCTTGTCGCCGATGCACACCGCGTCGTTGATGTACGCGCTCGCCTTGAGCTGGTTCTCGATGTTCTGCGGCGCGATGTTCTTTCCCGCCGCGTTGATGATGAGGTCCTTCTTCCGGTCGGTGATGCGAAGGAATCCGTCCGCGTCGATCTCGCCGACGTCGCCCGAGTGCAGCCAGCCTTCTGCCATCGCCTCGGCCGTCGCCGCCTCGTTCTTGAAGTAGCCCTTAAAGACGTTGTCGCCGCGGATCAGGATCTCTCCGTCGTCGGCCAGCTTCACGTCGCAGCCCGGAATCGCGCGCCCGACCGTGCCCGGCACGACGCGATCGGCGAAGTGGATCGTGGCCGGGCCGGAGCACTCCGTCTGCCCGTACACCTCGCGCACCCACAGCCCGAGGCCGTGGAAATATTCCAGAATCTCTCGCGAAATCGGTGCCGCGCCGGAAATCGCAAAACGCACGCGCTCAAGCCCCAGGCGTTTTTTCAGTGGATGCAGCACCGCCAAATGTGCGATCCACCCCAAAAGGCGCTCACCGGCGGACAGCGTTCTGCCGGTGACGAGCTTTTTCGCGTTGCGGCGCCCGATGGCGGTCGCCGCGGCGTACGCCTGGCGCTTCACCCAAGTCGCCTCGGACATCGTGATCTTCACGCGCGAGTGGAACTTCTCCCAGATGCGCGGCACGGCGAAAAACACCGTGGGGCTCACCTCGCGCAGGTTTTGCGGCACCGTCTCCAGGTTCTCGGCGAAGTTCACCGTGTAGCCGTAGCCGAGCTGGTTCACCGTCGTCATCACGCGCTCGGCGATGTGGCACAGCGGCAAAAACGAGAGCACCTCATCTTGCTCGCTGATGGGATTGGTCAGCCCCATCGACGCCGCCGTCCAGATGAGATTGCGGTGCGTCAGCATCGCGCCTTTCGGCGGGCCGGTCGTGCCGGAGGTGTAAACGATGATCGCCGTGTCGCCGCCTTTTACCGTTGACGCACGCGCCTCGAATTCATCCGGGTTCGCCGCATTGAACCGGCGCCCTGATTCGAGGAACTCGTCGAAAAACATCACGCGCGGATCGGAAAAATCGCGCAGCCCCTCGCGCTCGAACACGATCACGTGCTCCACCGGCACGTCGCCTTGCACCTCGAGCCACTTGTCGAGCTGCTCCTCGTTTTCCACGAAGAAAATGCGCGCCTCGCTGTGCGCAAGGATGTAGGCGACCTGGCTTGCCGCGTTCGTCACGTAGATCGCGGCGGTCACCGCGCCGTGGTGCAGAATACCGAGATCGCAAAAAAGCCACTCCGGGCGATTTTCCGATATCAGCGCAACGCACTCGCCCTTTGTCACGCCAAGCGCGGCGAGCCCGCCGAAGACCTCGCGCACCGACGCGTCGTAATCGTCCCACGAATACGAGCGCCAGATGCCGAACTCCTTGCGGCGCAGGGCCGTGCGCTTGCCGTATTTCTTCACGCGATCCGCGAAGATGGCGGGGACGGTTTCGAACTCCGGCGCGACGGCCGGCTTTTCGGCGTATTCGATTTCTTCCGCGGCCATGTTCAAAAGCTCAGCGTGAACTGATTCAGGTAGCCAATATAGACGAGGATGCCATGCGAGAGGATATCGCGGCCGAGCAGGCACTGGATGTGCTGCCCTTCGAGCGGCGCCTCCACAACGACGGCGGACGACACGGTAACCCCTTCGGGGAGATATAGGCTGACGATAAACCGATCCACCGAGATTGGTTCCGTCGACGACACGGTCTGGACCCAGGACCGCCCTATGGTTTTCAGGCCCAATGATTTTATGACGTCGGACCTCAGGACCGTCGCGGACGCGCCGGTATCGACCATGGCGGCGACAGTAATCGGTTCGAGCGGACTCGCGCCGGATTCGCTTCGCTCACGCGCCAGGCGGGGTGGCAACCCGACGCGAATCTCGGTGATTGGCCCAATCGCGCGAAGATCCCCTATCTGGCCGGTGAAGGAGGGCACTCAGTGACGAAAATCGAGCGAGGTGAACTGGAGCGGAATGTCGATTTCCAGAATCTGTTGAACGAGAAACGGGACATTCCCGAATTCTTCGTACCCGCGGTTTATCGCATCGATTTCGCTGTCAAAAATACCCACGATGCGTTCGCCCTTGATCAAAACGAAATCACCACGCGCGCGTCCGACAAGCTCGGCTCGATGTCTTTCGAACGTTTCAATTTCCTGTTCGAGCACGTGTTTTACCATCGCAATCTCCTTTTTTAAGTATGTCCCGCGATTCGCGTTCCCGTCAATTCCCGACTTGACAGCCTCGCGCCGCGCGTTGCGATATGATTGTGTTTCGCGCTTCGCCGCGCCTCATCCACGTTTTCGGGGGTGCCCCATGCTCCGGCCGCGTTTCTTGTTTCTGCTCGCCTTGCTGATCGCCACGCTCCTCGCGAACGCCGGCTGCCCGCCGTCGAACGACGATGGCGATGACGACGACGACGATGACGACGACGACGCGGATGACGACGACGGCGCCGATGACGACACCGGCGACGATGACGCCTGCGTTCCCGATCCCGTGACCTTCACGACATTCAACGCCGGCCTCGCGCACGGATTCGTGCCGTATGCCGCGGATCGCCTGTCATTCATCGGCGATGCGCTCACGAATCTCGACTCCGACGTCGTCTGCCTGCAGGAGGTGTGGACCGAAGAAGACATCGCGGCCATTCTCGCGGCGACCGCTTCGGCGTTCCCCTACAGTTTCCGCTACAACACGCACGCGGAGTGGGAAGCGCTGCCCGACGAGCCCGCGACGTGCGTCGATATCGATGATCTCGTGACGTGCGCCGAGGACGCGGGATGCGACGAGGTGAGCACCAACGATTTCGTCGGGTGCGTCATCGCCAATTGCGCCGCACCGCTCAACAACCTGGAGCTCGATTGTTTCTACTGCCTCGCGTCGAACATCGATAAACCGTTTGACGACATGGTGGACATCTGCACGAATCCAGGCCCGCCGCCGAGGCAATACGAAGGCGCAAACGGCCTTCTTCTGCTTTCGCGCCTTCCGTTGGCGCAGACGGCGTACACGCCGATGGATTCGTTTCTCATTGAGCGCGGCGTGTTGTCCGCGCGCATCGACAGCGCTCGGCTCGCGACCGATATCTACTGCACGCACCTGACCACCTCCATCGAATTTCTGCCTTACGGCGGCGAATTCGCGGATTACAGCGCGGAGAATCTCGCGCAGGTGCGCGACATCATCGACCAGGCCGACGCCTCGGCCGGCGCCGGCGCCCAGATCGTGCTCGGCGATTTCAACGCGGGCGGCGATTACGGCGGCGAGGTGACGGAAAAACTCGGCGATCACGTGGAGTTGTTTTTCGAGGCGGACTTTGACGAGTGGTATCCCGACCCGTTTTCGATAGACCCGATTTGCACGTGGTGCGGCGACAACCCGCTCGTCGGCGGCGGAAACAGCCACGTCATTGACCACGTGCTCCTGCGCGTCAACGCGGACATTCAGACCGTCGGCCAAACGCGGCGAGTTCTCGACGATCTCCAGGACATCCCGACCGAAGATGGCGAGATGTCGCTGCCGCTCTCCGATCACTACGGCGCGACGATGACCGTGGACGCCTGGAACGAGGATGTCTGGACGGGCGACGGTTGCGTCGAATGAGGAAGTAGGAAATAGGAAAGAGGAAAGAGAAAAGAGGAAAGAGGGGACGCGCGGCGTGGTTGCAGGACGCCGCTCGCGAATAGCGGGATGCGTTCGCCGGGACCGCAGGCGTCCTGCCTGCTTCGATGCAAGCTCAACTCTCCGATACGCCCTCAAATAACGCCGGCGTTGACTACCGCGGCGGCCGGTCCCCGGGACCGCAGGTGTCCTCACCTGCTTCGACGCAACATTTCGCCGTTCCGGTAAGCGACGCCCTTGGCCCTTCGTGGCAATATCGGGGCGATGTTCGATCGCGATCCCGCTCTTGAACTCGATCGCATCGCGCGGCTTGACCGCCGCCGGCGCGCGGTCGCCGTCGTGCTCTATGGCGTGCTGCTTCTCGTCGCGGTTGCCGTCGGGCTGATTCTCATGCGCTTTTTCGGTCGTGGCCGCCTGTGCGAGGAGTACCCCGGCCGCGTCGCCGACTATTGCCACTTTCGCCGCGCGCTCGTGACCGCGGCCGACGATCCGGCGCTCGCCGCGCTCATTTGCGGCGGCATCTCCGCCGTCGATATTCGGCTGGACTGCAACACCGCCGTCGGCGGCGAGACGCCCGCCGCCGAGCGAGCGGATTGCGACGCCATCGACGATCCCGCGCTTCGCTCGGATTGCCGCATCGCGCGTGCGCGCGCGGCCGCGCCATCGGACGCCGGCGGCGCGTTGGCGGCGTGCAACGCGGCTGGCGGAACCGATTTGTGGTGCGTCGAGGAGATCGCCGGCGCCAAGGCGACCGAGAGTCTCGGCTCGACGGAGCTTCTTTGTTTTCGGCAGGACGACGCCCTCGTGCGAGCCGCGTGTTATCGCGGCCTCGCGCGGCACGTCGGCACGACCGATCCGGCCGCGGCGCAGACCGTGTGCAATCTGCTGGAGCGCACGGACGATCGCCACGCATGCCTGACGGGTTTGGGCGCTGCGCTCGCCGCCACGCGCGGCTTGCCCGATGCGCGCGACTGGTGCGACCGCTTCGACCCGGATGACGCGGGCGCGTGCCGCGACGGGGCGCTCACCGTCGCGAAAAGCGTGGCCCGGGAGGCGGGGCCGTGAGACGGACGATGCGCGCGATGGGATTCGCCGTTGTCCTTACGACCTTGTTACCGGCCTGTGGCGGAGCGCCCAAGGATCCGGTCGAGGCGTGCCTGGCGCAGTCGCGCCCGCTGCGTGACGAGTGCCTCTATGATCTCGCGGTCGCGCGCGCGGCGACCGAGCCGCTGCTGGCACGCCAGGCGTGCCGCGAGGCGCGCGATCCCATGATGGCGGATGCGTGTCTGCTCGAACTGACGCGGCTTCTGCCCGCCGGGCGGGCGGGTATCGCACAAAACCTTTGCTCGGATGTAACGGATGCGCGCCTTCGGCGGTATTGTGAAGACAAAGCCCGCCGGCGCGCGCTACGCGGGCGGCTGGAGGAAATCCCGTGAGTATCCGCACATACCGAATCGTGTGGGCTGCCGTATTTTCGCTCTCCCTGATTTCGATTCAGGCCGCCTGCGACCGTTCCGTCGCGAGCATGCCGGTCTTCGACGGAAAACGCGTGACGGCGGGGTCCGCATCGAGCGCCGCGAACGCGATTTACAAAGCCACCCTGCGCGGAGAGATTCCGATGAGCCGGAAGATCGAAAAAACGGATACCGAGTGGAGGGAGTTGCTCTCGCCCGAACAGTTTCACGTCCTGCGCGACAAAGGTACCGAGCGGCCGGGCACGGGCGAATACGTGCACTCGAAAACGCCCGGCGTGTTCCACTGCGCCGCCTGCGGTCAGCCGCTTTTCGATTCGGAGACGAAATACGAATCGGGTACCGGCTGGCCGAGCTTCTGGGAGCCCATCGACAAGGAAGCGGTGGATCTTGAAACCGACCGCTCCCTGTTCATGAAACGCACCGAGGTCGTGTGCTCGCGCTGCGGCTCGCACCTGGGACACGTGTTCGACGACGGCCCGCCGCCGACCGGCAAACGCTACTGCATGAATTCGGTGGCGCTGAAGCTCGAACCGAAAAAAGACTGAAAGGCTGGAAGGCTGGAAGGCTGGAAGGTCATCGCAGGCCGAGGGGGCCGCATGACACAGACGGCGCGGCAAGCCTGTCATCCTGAGGCGAGCGTAGCGAGCCGAAGGATCTCGCCCCGCCGGTTGACGCGTGGCCGTCGGCAGGTGCCGGCCAGATCCTTCGCTTCGCTCAGGATGACGTCGCGCGCATCGCTGATGGCATCGCCGATAACATCGCTGATGACATAAAGGACACCGGGCATCGGTGTTTCTTTGTGCTCTTCGTGCCTTGGTGTTGAATTGCGATTCTGCGATGAACTTCCGGACTTTCAGACTTCCAGTCTTTCGGCCTCTTCCAGTTGTTTCTGCTTGCCCTCCCATCGTGCCATGAGCTCGTCGATTTTTTCCTGATTGCGCTTGTAAGCAATCGAGGCATCGCGCGAGCGGGCGACGTCGGCGTAGAACTCCGGATCGGCGAGCTTGTTCGACAACGCGGTCTGTTCTTCCTCCAGGCGCGCGATCCGCTTTTCCAGATCGGCCACCTCTTTTTCGAGCGGGCCAAAGCGTTTCCGGTGCTCCTCGCGGCGCCTGACGGCCTCGCGCCGCGCCTCCTTGCGGGCGTCCGCGGTTTCCGGCGCGCGCGGCGCCTCGCTTTCGGGCGCGGCCTTCTTCGGCGAGCCGCCCGCCGTCGCCGGTGAAGACGACGTTCGGGCGTTTCGCGCGGCCGCCTCGGCCTCGCGCGTTTTCGCGATGCGTTCCCCGATCATGCCGCGATCCGCCACAACCCCGGCCAGGGCGGCCTTGGCGCGCTGTTGCAGGTGATACTGATAGTCGTCCAGATTGCCGAGGTATTCCGTCACACCCGTGCCGTCCAGGTCCCAGATCTTCGTCGCCAGCCGATTCACGAATGCGCGGTTGTGGCTGACGAACACGATCGTGCCGTCGTACGTTTCGAGCGCCTCGCCGAGCGCCTCGGTCGCGTAAAGATCGAGATGATTGGTCGGCTCGTCCATCAGCAAAAGGTTGCCCGGCTTCATCATGAGTTTCGCGAGCACGACGCGCGCCTTTTCGCCGCCCGACAGCACGCCGCACGGCTTTTCCACGTCGTCGCCCGAAAAAAGGAAAATGCCGCAGATCGTGCGCACGCGCGTCTGACCGGCGGACCGGTCGATCGACCAGACCTCCGTGAGGATCGACGCCTCGCCGGAGAGTTGATCCGCGTGGTGCTGCGCGTAATACGCCGCCTCGACGTTGGATCCGGGCTGCACCTGCCCCGCGTCAGGCAAAAGCTCGCCGGCCATCATCCGGAGCAGCGTCGTCTTGCCCGCGCCGTTGCGCCCGATGATGCCGATGCGGTCGCCGCGATGCACCGTGAGCGACAGATCGCGAAACAGGCGCAGATCGCCGAATGACTTGGACAGGTGCGCCACGCGGATGACGTCGCGCCCGGAACGCGGCGTGGGATCGAACGAAAACTCGAGCGTGCGCGCGCTGATCGGCGCCTCGACGCGCTCAATTTTCTCGAGCTTCTTGACGCGGTCCTGCACCTGCCGCGCTTTGGTCGATTTCGCGCGGAAGCGCCGGATGAAGCGCTCCGTCTCCGCGATCATGCGCTCCTGATTCTTCACGCGCGCGATCAGGATGCGTTCTTCTTCCTCGCGCTGGACGAGGTATTGCTCGAAATTGCCGGAATACGTCCGCACACCCTCGATCTCGAGCGCCACGACGCGGTCAATCTGCCGGTTCAGGAACTCGCGGTCGTGGCTGATCATCACGAACGTCGCCTGCTTCTCGTTCTTCAGAAAATCGTCGAACCACAGCAGCGACGGCACGTCCAGGTGATTGGTCGGCTCGTCCAGCAGCAGAAGGTCGGGCTTCTGGAAAAGCAGCCCCGCCAGCGCCGCGCGCATGCGCCAACCGCCGGAAAACTCCGCGAGATGGCGATCGAAATCCCTCTCCTCGAAACCCAGGCCGAGCAGAATCTTCTCCGCGGCGTGCGGCGCGAACGCGGTTTCGAAGTGCGTGATCTCGTCGTGCAGATCGGCGAGCGTCTCGGCAAGTTCCATCTGCTCGTCGGCGTCGGTCGATTCCGCAAGCTGCGCTTCCGTTTGCGCGAGGTGCGTCAATAGCGCCTCGCGTCCGGGCGCGGCGGCGAGCACGGTCGCGAGCAGGCGCCCGCCGCCGAGTTCGCCGATCTCCTGCGGCAGATACCCCATACGCAGTCCGCGCGCGCGCACGATCTGCCCGCCGTCGACGGACTGCTTGCCGAGAATCAGCCGCAGAATCGTGGACTTGCCCGTTCCGTTCAGCCCCACGAGCCCGATGCGGTCGTGCGCGGCGATGCGCAGCGACGCGTTGTCGAGGATCGTCTTCTGGCCGAAGTTCAGCGATACGTTGTCGAAAACGACGAGGCTCATGGCGGCGTTGTTTACGGCATTCGCCGTAAACAGGAAATAGGAAATAGAAAATAGGAGTTAGAAAACGCACCGCGCGGTGTTCCGTAAACGACGGTTTATCCGAATTCGGTGTCGCCCCCGCATCAGAGCCGCGCACGCATCAGAGGCGCGACCGTCAGGGAGCGGTCGCCCCGTTCGTCCCTTGAGGGAGCCATTGGAAAAACCGCAATACGCCCGCGCCGCGACACTATTTCCTGTTTCCTATTTTCTATCTCCTGTCTCCTACTCAATCTCGATCTTCTCGATCCGCGGCCTTGCCGCCGCGCTTGCGGCGGCGTCGCGCTCGGCGGACAGATAGCGGATAAGCCCCGTCAGCGCCTCGATCTTCGCCTCGCGCTTGTCGGACGGCTCGGCAAGGCGCGTTCGGGCAAGCTCGGTTTCGATCGCGGTGATGAGGTCATCGACGGCGCGGCGGCGCGATTCGGCGTATTCCGCCTCCTTGCCCGCCTCCGGGACGAGTGTTGCCAAAAACTCCACCAGCGCGGCGAGCGCGCGCAGGATGTGCAGCGGCAGGCCGAGGATCTCGATGTCGGCTTTTTCCGCGGTACGGATGAAGACCTCAAGCACGTCGTGCTGCGCGAGCAGCAGCTCGCGCTCCGCGTTTCGAAAATGCCCGCGCGCCGAATCGAAGCTCTCGAAAAACTCGCGCAGCGCGTCCGCGGCCTTCGGGTCCATCACTCGTGCCTTTCGAACGTCACGTGGAAGACGCCTTTTTCGAGCTTCGCCTTGGTGACGTGATGATCCGCGAGCGTGCGCGGCAAAATGAAATTCCGCTGGAAGTTGCCGATGGAGATGATGAGCTCGCCGTGTTTTGACCAGAGGTTGATATCGCCCTTTTCCACGTTCGGCAATTCGATCGCCATCTGGTAGCGGCCCGGCTCCCCCGCGAGCGTGAACGGCTTGTCCGCGAAAAGGATCCCGTCCGCGGCGGTATCGCCGTACACGTCGGCGGCAAGCCGGCCAAGCGCGTCGGGCCCGATCATCTCGTGCGGGTAGAGCGGCGCCTTGAATATCGGCAACGGATCGAACGAGGCGCGGATCTGGCTCATGTATTTGTCCTGAAGTCTCGCCCACTCGTTGAACCAGCCTGTCTTGGCGGCGTCCGGCAACAGGCGGTTGGCGATCACCGCGTCGACCGGATAACCGAACAGCGAAAGGTACGTGAAGGCGCGCTGCGTCTCCTGGATGACCATTTTTTCCGCGTTCGTCACAAGGCGCACGGTGCTGCGTTTGGGGTCGGCCAACAATTCGCGCACGCTCATCAGCCGCTCGTAGATGCGCTCGATGTTCGCGTACACCTCCTTGTCGGGCATGGGCGCCTTGATGATGCGCTCCATCACCGGCTTCAGCGCCAGCGCGATCTTCTTTTCGATGTCGTAGAAACGCTCCATGTACCACGCGAGCACGTCGGACAGGCCGAGCAGTTGCAACGTGCTGCCCGTCGGCGCGCAGTCGATGATGGCGACGTCGAATTTCCCCCCGGATTCCAGGTCGAGCAGCTTGATGAGCGAAAACAGGTCTTCCATCCCGGGCAGGATGGCGAGCTCCTCCGCGACGATGTCCCGATAGCCTTGCGAGAGCAGGAACTGCGAAATGTATTTCTGGATGCGGCCCCAGTTGCGCTTGAGCTCCAGGTGGACGTTCACCTCGAGCGCGGTCAGGTTCTTTTCGATGGTGATCGGTTCGCCGCCGATGGTCACGCCGAACGCATCGCCAAGCGAGTGCGCGGCGTCCGTCGAAAGCACGATCGTCCGCTTGCCCGCGCGCGCGCACGCCACCGCGGTCGCCGCGGACATGGTCGTCTTGCCGACGCCGCCCTTGCCGGTGAACAAAATGACGCGCATCAAAGCCCCTTCAGCGCACCGACGGAACACGGAGAGCACGGAGGAGGCACGGAGGACACGGAGAATTCAAATGTTTCATCCGTCCATCATGTCCATAATTGTCCATGTTGTCCATTGCGTCCATGCTTGCCCTTGCCCCCCGCGCGGCCCTAACCTCACACCCATGCCGCCTATGGTTTCCGTATCCGACGCGTTGCGCCTCGTGCGCGAAGGCGCCTTGTCCCTTGGCGTTGTCGAGACCGATCTGGCAGGTGCCCTGGGGCGCGCGCTGGCGCGGGATGTCGTTGCGCCCGCCGACGTGCCGCCATTTGTCACGAGCGCGATGGACGGCGCGGCGGTGCGCGTCGCGGATATCCGGGGTGCGTCGGAGGATAGGGCCGTGCGGCTTCGCGTCGCCGGAACCGTGTTCGCCGGGCCGGGCGATTTGCCCAGGGTCGATCCCGGCACGGCCGTGAAGGTCATGACCGGCGGCCGCATTCCGCCCGGCGGCGACGCCGTCGTGCCGCTTGAGCTCTATCGCGCCGACGGCGACGGTCTTGTCTTCACGCGATCCGCGGCGCCCGGCGAAAACATCCGACCCGCGGCGCTTGACGCGCGCGCGGGCGAGGTCGTCTTCACCGCCGGCGAGCGCGTCACGAGCGCGCACATCGGCGTGCTGGCGTCGCTTGGCCTTGCGCACGTGACCGTTGGGCGCGCGCCGCGCGTGGCGGTGCTGGCGACCGGCGCGGAGCTTGTACCGGCGGGGATGCCGCTTTTGCCGGGGATGATCGTCAACTCCAACGGCCCCGCGCTTGTCGCGGCGGTGCGCGAGGCCGGTGGCGAGCCGATCGATCTTGGCATCGCGGGCGACGACGCGGGCGCGATTGAAGCGGCGCTGGCCAGCGCGGCGGACGCGGACGTGGTCCTGACGACGGGCGGCGTGTCGGTCGGCGAGCGCGATCTGGTGAAGGACGTGCTGCGTTCGGTGGGTGTTGACCTGGTGTTCGACGCGGTGGCGCAGCAGCCCGGAAAACCGCTCTCGTTTGGCCGCGCGCCGAACGGCGGCGGAACGCGCGCGTATTTCGGCCTGCCGGGCAACCCGTCAAGCGCGCTCGTTTGCTTCGAAATGCACGTCCGCCCGCTTCTGCGCCTTTTGGCGGGTTTTCGGGATGTCGAACGGCCGCATGCCTTCGGGCGCTTCCCCGGCGGATTCAAGAAGCGCCCGGGCCGCGCGATGTTCGTGCGCGTCAATGCGACGGCGACGGAAAGCGGCTACGATCTTTCGCCATCCGGCTCGCAGAGTTCCGGCCTGCTCGCGCCGATGGCGCGCGGGCGAAGGCTGGCGTATGTCCCGGCCGAGGTGAGCGAGCATGGGCCGGGCGACGCGGTGAAGTTCTGGTTCCTGGACGCGGACTGAAACGCATCTCGACGGTGCACGGAGAACACCGGGGAGGCACGGAGGACACGCACGTCTGTCAGAGGTCCATTGGGTCCATGATGTCCATATTGTCCATCGCCCCTGTTAGACCGCTCCTGGGAAAGGGAAAAACTTGAAAAGCACGCACATCGACACATCCGGCCGCGCGCGCATGGTGGACGTGTCGGACAAGCCGGACGCGAAACGCACCGCCGCCGCGGAGGCGATCGTGCGCCTTGGCGCCGAGGCGTTCGCGCTCGTGCGCGACGGGCAGGTGAAAAAGGGCGACGTGCTCGCGGTCGCGCAGATCGCCGGCATCCAGGCCGCCAAGCGCACGCCCGAACTGATCCCGCTCTGCCACCCGCTGCCGATCAATGGCGTGTCGATCGACTTCGCGTTCGACAACGACGCCGCATCGCTTTCGATCGTCGCCCGCGTCGTCACCACCGCGCTGACGGGCGTGGAGATGGAAGCCATGACCGCCGCGAGCGTCGCCGCGCTGACGGTGTATGACATGTGCAAGTCGGTCACCAAGGGCATCACGATCGAGCGCGTTCGCCTGATCGAAAAGACGGGCGGAAAAAGCGGCGATTATCGGGTAGGGTGAAGGCGAATGAAGACTTTTTTCGTCAGGCTCGGACGCGATGCGGCCTTCGGTGTTTTCCTTTTTGTCGTCATCGCGCTTTTGGCGCTGCTGTCGAAAAAGGGCGCGTCGTTTGTCTATGCGATGTTCTAGACCCACCGTCCGCCGCGCGGCGTGGTTCGCGATCGTCGTATGCGCGCCGTGCCTTCTCGGCGCGTCGTGCGGCGCGTACAAGCCGGATGCGGAACTCGCCGCCGCCCGGCAGGCGATCGTTGACGCGCGCGCGCGTGGCGCGGGCGAGCGTTGCCCGGACATGCTGCGCGCGGCCGAAGCGCGACTTGCCGCCTCGAACGCGGCGATGGCGGAATCGAAATACGACGAGGCGCTCGTCGCCGCGCAGGACGCGCAGATCACCGCGATCAAGGCGCGAAACTGCCGAGGCGACGCGAGCGACTACGGCGCACCGCGGCACCGGCGGTGAATCACGCGTTCGCCTTCGTCCCGCGTTCGCCTTCGTCCCACGTTCGCCTTCGTCCCGCGTGCGACGTCATCCTGAGGGCGACGTCATCCTGAGCGAAGCGAAGGATCTGGCCGGCCCCTGCCGGCGTCCACGCGTCACCCGCGCGGGGCCGGATCCTTCGGCTCGCTGCGCTCACCTCAGGATGACGGCGCTTACACCTTCCCCGCAAACATGCGGACACCGGCACGGGCGCGACGAATCGCACTCCTAGAGGAAGAAAAACGCCTTCAGAATCGGCCACGCCGCCTCAATCGGGCGGTCGAACAAAATCCATCCGGCCGCGACGAGATGGAAGGTGATCGCCCATCCGCAAACGCGCGCGATGCGCGGCGCGGCATGAAGCGGCAACACGCGACGCACACCTCGATACGCGATCAAAAGCAGCGCGTGGTAAACGCCCCACGCCAGAAAGTTCCACGCGAATCCGTGCCATATTCCGATGGCCGCCATGACGACGACGGTGTTGACGATCGTGCGCGCGCCACCGGCCTTTGAGCCGCCAAGCGGAATAAAAACGTAGTCGCGAAGCCACGATGTCAAAGACATGTGCCAGCGTTTCCAGAACTCGCTGGGGTTGGTCGCCAGGATCGGCCAGCGGAAATTTTCCTCGATGCGGAGTCCCATCATCCGCGCGGTGCCGATGGCGATGTCGGAATACGCGGAAAAATCGGCGTAGATGTAGATGAAGTAGAGGTACGCGCAGCCCCACGCGACGAGGGTCGGCCCGCCGGCGTCCGCCCATCCGTCAAGCGCGACGTACGCGGTTTGCGCGACGGCCGTCTTTTTCAAAAACCCGATCGCCACGCGAAACGCGCCCACGGACAGGTCGCTTGTCGCCGGCCGCCCGCTTTTGCGCGCCTGCTCGGCCCAAGGGCCGAACCGCTTGATCGGCCCGGCCGCGAGCGTCGGAAAAAAGAGGGCGTATCCGAAAAACGTCGCCGCGCCTTCATCCGCGACACGCCCGCGCCCGCGCTCAATCGCGTAGTGGATGAGCTGAAACGTGACATACGAAACGCCAAGCGGCGCGATCCAGTCGGCCTCCGGCGCGGGCCACGGAAATCCCGGCCATTTCACGGCGACAAGAAGCGCCAGCGGCGCGGCGACGGCCGCCGCGACAAGCGCGCGCCGGCGTTTGGGCCGGCGTTCGGCCGCGCGCGTCAACAGCAAAACCGACGCGCTCGCGCCCGCGACAAGAAGCGCGAACGCACCGGCGTATTGCGCCAGCACCGCGAGTGAAAACAGGGCGATAAAGACCTGCCTGGCGCGCGCGTTGCGGATCGCCCACGCGCAGGCGACGCCCGCAGGCACAAGCACGAGCAGGTACAGCGCCGAGGAGATCACAGGCGCGCCTCGATTTCGGCGGCGAGGCGTTCGGCGAGCGCGTCCATGCCATCCGCGCGCGGGTGGTCCAGGTCGCGGAATTCGGACGCGGGCAGAAGCGTCGTCAGATCGATGAACCCGACGTTTGCGCCCGCCGCCGTGCGCGTGCGCACCCGGTAGGACGACATCGTGCGCCCGCTCACGACAGCGCTGGGATTCATCGGCGTGAGGTAGACCAGGCAGGCGATTTCGCGCTCGCGGCACAGCTTGCCGATCATCTCGAGCGCGCGGATGTTGACGCCGTCGCGCAGATTTTGCTCGGGCACGTCAAGGACAAGATCCGGCGGCGCGGGATTGAGCGTGACCGCTTCGGACGGCGGCGAAAAGAAAGCGGCGATGCCAGGGAGGGGTCGACCGCGCACTCCGTCACCCCGCTCGGAGCGGGGTGACTTCGTTTGCGGCCCTGACTCACCGTAGCGGATCCGCCGTTTTACGACGTTCCACACCGCGAGCGCGCGGCGCGCGGGGTGATCGCCCGCGCCGAGCCACTCGGCGATCCCGTCACGATGACGCGCGATGGTAAGGCGTTCGGCGGCGCGCCCGGCCGCGTATTCCGCGCCGGACCAGAGCGCGTCGCGCCGCGGGGCGGGAAGCTCCAATACGCGCGCGTATCGATTCGGCCTCGTGCGGCGCATGTCCGGGGTCACAAGGCGCGGATACCGCGCCGACTGCAGGCGATACTCGCTCGTGTAGAACTTGAGGTTCTCCTCGATCACGACGAGATCCGGCGGCGTCCCGCCGCGAGCGAGTAGCCGTTCGAGCACGAGCAGCTTGTCAGAATTGTTCGCCGCGGAAAGGCCCAGATTGAAAACGCGCGCGCGTTTTGGGCGCGTGGCAAGCGCGCGCGCGATGCGCGGCGGCAACGCGTTTTGCGGCTCGACGTGATCGCCTCGCACGACGGAATCGCCGAGCATGACGATCTTCGGACCGGCCGCCCCGGCCGCCGCATCGAGCAGGTCGTCGATCCCCGCGACGGACGAACGCGGCACGCGGAAATCGCCCGCGTCGATGCGCAGGGCGACCACGTGCGTGAGCAGGAAATCCGCCGCGAAAAACAGCGCGGCGGCGACGAAAAGGAAAGCCACGCCCGGCGCGAACATGAGCGAAAATCGCCCGTACGGCTCGCGGGCGGGCGGAGAGGATGTCGCGAGCAGCTCCGGCTCGGCGTCGCGGTTTGGCGTCTCGCGTGTCACGGCGACTTTGACTAGCATCGGGGCGGTGGAATGTCGATTCGAATGGGGAACTGGGAATTGCGAATTGGGAATGTCCATCGCAAGGAAGCGCTACGCGGCGACGGCGCCTGCGTTCGTTATTCTCCATTCGCAATTCCCGATGCCCCATTCACGATGACCTTCCAGACTTTCAGACTTTCAGGCTGTGACGTCCGGGAACGGGCACGCCTTACAGATACGAACCGCGACCGTTACGGAGCGGGTCTCACCAGGAGCGGACAATGAAAGCCGGGTTTGCCAACGTCAGCATCAAGCCGCCGTTTCCGACGAGCATGGCGGGGTACGTCACGCGCAAGCCGCGCATCTTTTCGGAAGTGCGTGACGAGCCGCGCGCGCGCGCGATCGCGTTATCGGAAGACAACCACGGCGTCGTGGTCGTGGCGGCGGATTTTCTGACGCCGCAGGAGAAGATCACCGACGCTTTCCGGCGCTTCGCGGCGGAGCATCTGCCCGAGGGCGTCCATCTCGTGTTGCACGCCCAGCACACGCACTCCGCGCCGGGCAACTACTGGGATCATCCCGTCGCGCGATGGTTCTGCGGACCGTATCGGCCGGAGGTGTTCGAGTTTCTGGCGCGTCGATTCGCCGAGGCGGCCGTCAAGGCCTGGCAGGCGCGCGATCACGCGCGGGTGGCGTTTCACGCCGAGCGGCTCGCCGGCTTGCAGGAAAATCGGCGGCGCGCCGACGGGCCGATCGACGAGACGCTCACGCTCCTGACGTTCACGGGCGAGGACGGGCGGCCGCTCGGCGCGATCGTGCAGTATCCGGGGCATCCGGTGATTGTCGCCGAGCGCGAGTTCCACGCGATGTCCGCGGACTATCCGGGGCGCGTCGCCGCGGCACTCGAGGAGCGGTATCCGACGACGTTGTTCCTGAACGGCGCGGTGGGCGGACTGTCGATCTGGTTTCCTAAGGAGCCGCTGCCGGTGGGCGAGCACTTCGCGCGCGTGGTCGATCCCATCGTCGCGGCGGCGCACCGGATGGGCGACGCCATGGGCGCGCCCGAACGCGGGCGCATCGCGTTTTCGCGCGAATCCCTCACGCTGCCGAAGGCGGGCGCGAAACCGTTTCCTCCGGGCTACAAGGCGACCGCGCCGTTGTATTGGCCGCTCGTGAAGATCTGGGATCGCGTGGTGCAGTCGGGTTTTCCGGTACCGCGCGTCACCTCGGTTTCGGGTCTGCGCATTTGCGGCGCGGCCCTCGTTTTCCAGCCGTCGGATTACGGCGTCGGCGCCGGTCTGGTGACGCGCGAGCGCGGGCGCGAGTTAGGGCTCGCGGCGTGCGTCGTCGGGCATAGCGACGATTACTGCGGCTACATCCACCCGGAGTCAGAGATGCTCATCGCGCCGTCGCGCGAGGGCGAATACGCCGGCATGACGATCTACGAAAACACGATGGGCTTTCACGGGCGCGGCGCGTGGGATGCGTTCGCGGGCGCGGAGCATGCCGTGCTGACGAGTCTTGCCGGAGCGTTTTGAATCGCAATTCAGCGGTACACAGAGCGCACGGATGAGACACAGAGGGCGCGGAGGGATCGAGGATCGAGGATTGAGTTCTAACCCGCAAGACCACGCGGGAGTTCGCAATCTGCGAAACCTGCGCAATCTGCGGATGCAATCTGCGATGACCTTTCAGCCTTCCCGCCTTCCAGCCTTATTGTTGCGGCTTCGGCTTTTTCTCGGCGCCGCAGGCGAGGATGAACGGGAACAGCGTCGCAAGGCCCATCAGCGCAAGCAGCAACTTGTCGGTGAAGGAATACAACAGGCCGACGGCAAATAGTTTCTCCGCCGTCGCGTACGCGCTGAGAAGGTAAACCGTCGCCGCCTCGCGCAGGCCGATCCCCATGAAGGTGAACGGCATCGTGCCCGCGAGCAGGATGATCGGCCCGAACGCGAGCGCGTCGCGGATGGTCAGGGGAACGCCGATCGCGTGCGCGACAAGCGCCAGTTCCACCACTTCACCGACGATCGTCAGCGTTCCCAGAAGGACGATCGGCAGGAAGCCGCTGGTGGTGATCTTCGCCGCGGGGGAGATGTCGATGAGCCGGCGGCCCCACCACGTATCGCGCGGCAAGTCCGCCTTGGATCGCAGGTAGGCGCGCGACATGAAGGTCGCCAGCACGAGCGCGAAAAGCGCGAGCGCGCATAGCCCGGCGAGCGCGAAGCTTCCGATCGTCAGAAACCCGATGATGGACAGCGCAAGGAAGATCCCGAGGTTGACGGTGAACAAGACCGCCGTGGCCGCCACCGTGCGCGCGATCGGGATGTTGTGCACGCGCTGCATGTAGATCGCCCGGCCGATTTCCCCGCCCGCACGGCCGGGCGTGGCGGCGCGCAGCGGGTAAATCGCTGTTTTCACGAAGATGTGCTCGGAAATCGGCAGCAGATCACCCATTTCGGCGAAGACGGTGCGCCACTGCCAGCCGGAAAACAGGAGATTCGCGACCAGCGAGTTGACGATCGCCAGCGCCAAGGGCCAGCCGCGCGCGTCCGCGATGCGCTCGGCCACGCGGCCGAAATCGACTAGACGAACGAGGAAAATGAGCGTGCCGATCGAAACGGCGACACCGATCGCCCAGATCAAGCCCTTGCGCGTCGAGGTCGTCACGATGCTCACGGCCCCCGGAAAGTCATGGGAACGATCCTTGTCCAATGCGCGGATCGCGCTGTCAAGGCGACGGCCCAAACGACCCGTCCGGCTTGATTTTCCGGCTCGATCCCGATACAACCTTTCGATCTTTGCCCCCATGAACGCCAACTAAATCTGACAATGAAAAAAATTCGTCGCATTATCTGCCTTGTCGTTGTCGCCGCCGTGCCGGTCCTGTTCGGGGCCTCGTGCGGCGGTTGCGGTTCGCGCGAAGCCGCGGCGCCCACGGGCGCCGATTCTCCGGAGGAGCTCGCGCAAAAGTATCTCGATGCGGTCTCCGCCAAGGATTACGAGCTTTTCGAGACGCTGCTCCTGGATCGCAACGACCTCAAGCCGTTCGCCAAACAGATGAACAAGCAGGGCGTCACGGTCTATCACCAGTTCGTCCTGCGCGACTTTCAGACGCGCAACCGGGATTATCTGGGGAAGGAGCTGAAATACGTCGCGTTCCGTCTCGGCCGTGAGGTGTGGAGCCAGGGACCGTTCGCGCTGCATCGCGGATCGACGGTCATCGCCGAGTTGCCCGACGGCAGCAAGGTGAACCTGGATATCAACTTCGTCTCCAAGGTGCAGAACAAGTGGAAGATCTTTTCGCTCCGTTACATCAAGGACATCCGCGGCGCCAACCCCGGCGCCGCTGGGCCCCCGCCGATCCCCGGCTCCCTGCCTGGCGCGAAATTCGGACCTGAAAAGGGCAACGTGCAACTCAAGGTCCGCAAGGTCGAGCCCGATGGCGAGGGCGCCCAGGAAGCGCCGACCGCCGAGGGGGAAGCCGCGGGGAGCGAGGCCGCGCCGGCGGCTGACGCGCCCGCCGAGAGTGACGCGCCGACAGCGGAATAGAGCGCGCGGCGCTTGGGAGCGCAGGCAGCCAGGCGCCGAAGCCTTGGCGAAGGCGGTTCCCGAAAACCCGTGGACAAAATGGACGTGATGGACCGAATGGACGGTGATCAGGCGCCGGCAATCGGCAATGACGTGGCCGTCGGCTGGGGCGAGCCGGATCCTTCGCTGACGCTCAGGATGACGGAAAGGGCGCTCAGGACGACGGATCAGGCGCTCAGGATGACGGATCAGACGCTCAGGATGACGGATCAGGCGCTCAGGATGACGGATCAGCCGCCCAGGATGACAGCTCAGGCGCTCAGGATGACGGAAATGCGCTCAGGATGACGGATCACGCGCTCAGGATGACGGGATAGGCGAACGGCGCGCGGTACTTCACCGCGCGCCGTTTGCGATTCCTCTTTCCTGTTTCCTCTTTACTATTTCCTCGCGCTTCTTTCCTCTTTGCTCTTTTCTCGCGTTAAAACGTTCCGCCAAGCGACATCGAAGTGCCGCCGCCGGTGAGCAGGTAGGTGGTCTCCGCGCTCGCGAAGCCGATGTCGAAGCGCCCGCCCCAGGCCAGGAAGATCGTGTCGTCAAAGAACAGGCGCGGCCCGGCGGTCATGAAAAAGGTCGAAGCCGGGCGATCTTTGTCGAGGCCCTGCTCGAAGGCGTAACCCATGCCGCCCGCGAGCGCGATCTGCTGCCACGTCTTTTCGACCGACGCGGACACGACGTACCCGGAGGCGACCGAGGCGTAGAACTTGTTGCCGAGATTGTCCCGGTTCGGATCCCTCGGATCGTCCTTGCCGGCCGTCGGATCGTCCTTGCTCGGCGACGTGTTGCGCGAGTAGAACGTCTGGCCGCGCCGCGGGTCGTACGTGTCGCCCTCGTAGGACTGGCTGAAATACACGTCGATGTCCGCCGCGACGTAGAATTTCTCGACCTGCGGGATTTCGTACGCCCATCCAAGGCCGAAGTGATGCGGCTTGAACACGACCGTCTCGGTTTCGTAGTCGATGTTGCCGTCCGCGGTCTTGTGCTCGATGTCGCGCTGCGACTTGGCGAAGTAGCCCATGTCGTAGGTCAGGCCGAATTGCATGCGATCGGGCGTGCGCCAAAGGAAGCCGACCTCGGGCGTGATCGCGAACGGCGCCGCGGCGGTCCAGTTATCCTGGAATTCCACGTTGTCGTTGCCGTTGGGCGTGTCCTGCGTTCCGGTGAAGTTGTTGTACTGAACGGACGTCGGGTACATCGTGAATCCGAGGCCCGCCGCGAAAATCTTGTGGAACCCGTAAGCGGCGCCGAGCTTGATCGCCGGGCCGCCCTTGACGCGCGCGTCCGTCAGTTCGAGCGCCGTGTCCGGATCGTCGATGCGCGTGCGTAAAAGCTCCACGTCCACGCCCGGCTGGAAAACGATGGCGACGCGCTGGAACCAGTCGTTTTCGTCCTTCACCTGGTTAAGCGGGAAGGAGGCCTTCACGCCCGCCATGGCGTGCGCGTCGAGCATCGAGTAATCGACGTCGTTTTCCGAGCCCACGCCGAACAACGCGTTCGTGCGCGACTCGCCGCCGACGTAGTACTGCGTGCGATCGACCGCGGCCGCGATGTTTTCGAACACCGGCATCTGGTAGTTCGGGTTGAAAATCGCGTTGCCGGTGTCGGCCAGCGAAAGGAAACGCGGGCTCGTTTCGAAATCGCCCGCGAATGCGAATGTCCCAAACATCAAAAGGGCAATGCAGGCGAGAACGATACTTTTCATGTGCATGACGACAACCCCCTTCAAAGACCGCGCGGGTCTCGCGCGGTGCGGCATGACGCGGACGACGATGCGCGTTGGCGCGGCGAAACGGACGAACGGCTTTGTCGAGGCAAGGGTCCGCCGGCGCAAATACGCGACTCGAAAATCGATAAAGAGCCTGAATAAGCATGACACTTTTATAGAGTCTTGCCCGGATCGTCAACGAAATTCGGAGCTTCGCCTCCCGATTTT
This sequence comes from bacterium, assembly GCA_019912885.1. NCBI lineage: Bacteria > bacterium. The sequence goes on along the minus strand of JAIOHV010000071.1, from coordinate 932 downwards.
CGCCACGCCACCGGCGCGGTGCGGAAACCCTCGGCCCGGGTCGCGCGTATCTGAAGGCATGCGGCCGGCGAGGTCTTGCGGCTTCGCCTTGCATTTCCGCCCCGACGGGCCAAGACTTCGGCGCCAGGCCGGGTCTTTTCCCGCGGGCGGAGGCCGTTTTGTTCGGAATCCTGATGGTCGCGGCGGAAAACGATCGCCGCGGGAAAATCGAAGGACTGATGGAACGCTACGCCGACGGCGACGAGACGGCCTTTGTCGCCCTGCACGATACGCTGCGCCCGATCCTTTTCGCGCGGCTCCTGCCGAAGGTCGGGCCCACGCAGGCCGACGACCTGGTGCAGGCGACGTTCCTGAAGCTGCACGCCAACCGTGAGCGTTACCGCGTGGGCACGCCCGTTTTGCCGTGGGTATTCACGATCAGCGACCGCCTGGCGATCGACTCGTTCCGCCGCGCCGGACGCGATCCGCAAAAACTGACCTTTGACGGCGAGTTGCCGGAGCCCGCCCTTCCGCCGGACGAGCCCGACATGCTGATGCACGAGGCGGTGCGCGCGGCGATCGAGACGTTGCCCGCTTACCAGCGCGAGGTCGTTATCCTGCACCATTTCCACGATATGGACCTCGTGGAGATCGCCGCGAAGCTCGGCCTCGATCCGGGCACCGTCCGCGTGCGAAAGCACCGCGCGTTCGGGGCGCTTCGAAAAGCCCTTCGCGGCGCGTGGGGGGACGAGGCATGAGCGCCCTTGAGCCCCGATTTGCGGTTGACGCGAAGACGCTCATCGTCGAGCAACTCCGGCGCGACAACAAGGCGCGCCGGCGCGCGGCGGTTTTTGTCGCCGTCCTCGCGCTCGCGATCGGTCTTGCGCCGCTTCTGATGGGCGGCGCCGAAATGACGATCGACGCGAAAGGCACCGCGCTTGTCGCCGTGCCCG
>JAIOHV010000070.1 GCA_019912885.1 bacterium | reverse complement strand
GGCGTTCGGCGCTCCCAGGCGAACCGAGACCGTAAGGACCCAACAAGCAGCGAACCGCGACCGTCATAGAAATCAGCAACGAACCGCGACCGTAAGGGAGCGGGTTGAAAGGGAGTACGGGTCATTCCGATGCAGAAGTGGAACATCGCCGTCGTCGGCGCGACCGGCGCGGTGGGCGAGCAGATGCTTGCCGTTCTGGACGAGCGCAATTTTCCGATCGACAATCTGCGCCTTCTCGCCTCCGAGCGCAGCGCGGGCGAAACCCTCGTCTTTCGCGGACACGAGCACCGCGTCGAGCTTCTGACCGAGGAGAGCTTCGAGGGCATCGACATCGTGCTCTCGAGCGCGGGCGGCAAGGTGAGCGAGCGATTCCTGCCCGCCGCCGCGGCGGCCGGCGCCGTGTCGATCGACAACACGAGCGCGTTTCGCATGGAGCCGGACGTGCCGCTCGTGGTGCCGGAGGTGAACGCAAAGGACATCGCCGGCTACACCGCGCGGCGCATCATCGCGAACCCCAACTGTTCGACGATCCAGATGGTCGTTGCGCTCGCGCCGCTGCACCGCGTCGCGCGGATCAGGCGCGTCGTCGTCTCGACGTACCAGTCCGTCTCGGGCGCGGGACGGCGGGCGATGGAGGAGCTGGCGAGCCAGTCGGTCGCCATGTTCAACTCGCGCGAGCCCGAAAAGAACGTGTTTCCGCACCCGATCGCCTTCAACTGCCTGCCGCAGATCGACGTCTTTCTCGCGAACGCCTACACGCGCGAGGAGATGAAGATGGTTCGCGAGACGCGCAAGATCATGGGCGTGCCGAATCTCGCGGTGACGGCGACGTGCGTTCGCGTGCCGGTGTTCTCCGGCCATTCGGAATCGGTGAACGTGGAGTTCGAGCAGCGCATGACGCCCGAGATGGCGCGCGAGATCCTCGCCGGCGCCGAGGGCGTCACGGTGATCGACGATCCGGAAAAACTGCGCTATCCGCTGGCGAAGGACTGCGTCGGCAAGGACGACACGTTTGTCGGACGCATCCGGCGCGACGAGTCCGTGGAGCATGGCCTCGACATGTGGATCGTCGCCGACAACCTGCGCAAAGGCGCGGCGACGAACGCGGTGCAGATCGCGGAGATTCTGGCCCAGCGGTACCTGGGAGCGGCGTGATAAAAAGACTGGAAGACGGAAAGGCCGAGAGGCTGAAAGTCATCGCAGGAGCGGCAATTCAACACAAAGCCACGAACGGCACAAAGAAAACACGACGGAATTTAACTCTCCTTTGTGCTCTTTGTGCCTTTGTGTTGAAAGCAATTTTGCGATTCAATCCGCACGCGGCGCTCAAAATCCCGCACTTGCGCCACATTCCCAATTCGCCCTTCGCCATTCGCAATTAACCTGTCGCGGTCCCACGCGTCTAACCCTACGGCGGCGCGGGCAAAATTCGGCGCGGGCGTTGTTGACGGTGCGTCGCCGATGCCGCTATAAAGCCATGCCCAAGGCGCGGCCTTCGGGCCGAAAGGTAGCTTTGCTCCGAATTCTCGCCACCATCGCAATCGCGATCGTTTTTTTCGCGGCGGCGCCCGCGCTCGCGGAGGTCACCGTTTCCATCACGGGGGTCAATCCCGCGAACGGCGTCATTGCGGAGGGCGAGGCCGCGACGATCGCCTGGACGATCAACGCGGACACCGAGTCCGGCGACTACGAGGCCGTGGTCGGCGGCGACGGCACGCCGGGCACGGGCGATCCGGTCGGCGCGGCCAATGGATCGGGCAATTTCAACGGCACGACGAACGGGCAATCGACGGTCAGCGCGGACGATCTCGGAGGCGACGGCGAATACACCGTTTACATCATCGCGACCGACAGCGCGGACGCAACGAATTACGGCTCGGCGTCAACGACGATCACGCTCGACTCGCCGCCGGAGGCCGTCACGGGCCTGACTGCTGGCGGCGGCGACAAGCGCGTATTCCTGAGCTGGAGTTCGCACCCGGACGCCGACATCGACGCGTATTTCGTTTACTACGGCAACAGCCCGGGCACCGACGCCGCGGATTACGACGGCGGCGACGCGGACATCGGCGTTTCGCCCGCGGATGTGGGGACGGCGACCGAGGCAATCGTCGGCGGCCTGACCAACAGCGTGCGCTACTACTTCCGCGTCACCGCGGTGGACGTCAACGGAACCGAGAGCCCGCTTTCCGCGGAGGTTTCCGCCGTGCCCGCCGATACGCTCGGCGCGGCCGAATTGTTCAACGACACCGAGGGCTGCTTCATTGCCACGGCCGCGTACGGCGCGAAGGACGCGCGCAACGTGATCGCGCTGCGCATCTTCCGCGACCGCGTGCTCGGCAAGACCGGGTGGGGACGCGCGCTGGTGCGTTCGTATTATCGGATCAGCCCGCCGATCGCCCGCGCGATCGCGGATTCGCCGATGCTGCGCGCCGGGGTGCGCGCGGTCGTGGCGCCCGTGGCGGTTTATGCGCGGGTGGCGGTCTCGCCGATGAAGTCGGCGATGTCCGGGTTTGTCCTTGTCGCGATGCTCGCTTTCGTCTTCGCGCGCGGACGAAGGAGCGGGAAATGACCGCCGGAATTCCGATGAACGCACCGCGCCGCGGAAAAATCTACAATCTTCAATCTTCAATCTTCAATTCGCGTCTATGGCGCGGACTTTCGCTTGCTGCCATTTGTTTCCTGTTTCTCGCTTCGCCCGCTTTCGCCCAGGAACGGTCGCAATACGATCCGCACTGGTTCGAATCGCCCCGGCACTTCTCGGCGGGCTTCAACGTCGGCCTGGTGTTCCCGACGGCGGACGAGTTTCAGGACGTTTACGGAACCAAGGGCGACGCGATCTACACGCTGCAGGCCGGCTGGCGGATGATCCACGAGCTGGAGTTGCATGCGGAGGGCTCATACTTCTGGTTCGAGGGCCGCGGCGTCACCTCGACCGGCGACAAGACGCAAGAGAAGTTCAAGCTGCACGCCGCGCCGGCGGAGTTGGGGCTTTTGTATCGCCTCGCGTTCGTGCCCGATCAGATCGTCGTGCCGTATGTCGGCGCGGGCTACGCGCTGACGTACTGGTTCGAGGAAAAGCTCGACTCGTCGTCCAAGAACCGCGGGCTGTTGAACGGCTGGGTCGGCCAGGCCGGTCTGATGGTGCTTCTCGATAACATCGAAAAACGCTCCTCCGGGCGGCTCGAGTCGGACTGGGGCATCAACAACACGTACTTCTTCTACCAGTTCAAGTACCTGGCCGCGGACGACTTCGGCGGGGGCGACGACACCTTCGATCTGACGAGCATGGCGCACTCGATCGGGGTGCTGTTCCAATTTTAGATTGAAGATCGAAGATTGAAGATTGCATCGACGCGGCGAGCTTCCGCGTTTATGCGCGGCATCCGCCATCGCCCCGTCGAAATTCTCCCGCCGAACGACACGATTCCTTGCGATTCCGATCGACAATCCTCATTCTTCAGCCGTCAATCCCCATGTCGTTCAGCTACCTCATCCACCTGACCTTCGACGGCACGGACTTCGCGGGCTGGCAGTCGCAAACCGGTGTGCGGACCGTGCAGGATACGTTGACGGCGGCACTTGCGGATCTGTTCGAGCCCGGGGTGACGGCGACCGCCGCGGGGCGCACCGACGCGGGCGTGCACGCGATCGACATGCCCGTGAGCTTCGCGACGGCCATCGATCGCGAGCCGGAGATCGTCATGCGCGCGCTGAACGCGACGCTGCCGCCGGACGTCAAGGTCAAAGAGGCGCGCCGCGTGCGCGACGGGTTTTCCGCGCGGCGAAACGCGATCTTCCGCGCTTATCGCTACGTCATCGAGACGCATCCGTTTTTTGATCCGCTGACGCGGCGGTACGCGTATCAGATCCCCGTTGCGCTCGACGGAACGGCCATGCAGAATGCCGTGTTGCGCCTATTGGGCGAGCACGATTTCACGTCGTTTCGCGCCGCGGGATGCACGGCGAAATCGCCTGTGCGCACGGTGATTGCCGCGTCGGTCGCGGATGAGGGCGAGGGCCGCGTCGTGCTGTCGATTTCGGCCAACGGGTTCTTGCGTCACATGGTGAGGTCGATTGCGGGGACGCTCATCGAGATCGGCCGGCACGACCGCCCGGTGGAGGATATCGACCGCTTGCTGGCCGCGCCGCGCCGCGATGAGGCCGGCGTCACCGCCCCGCCGCAGGGGCTGTTTTTCGTGCGGGCGGATTATCCGGAAGAGGCGTTTTGAGGTTTTTTTCGAGATGGGACAGGAAGACATGATGAGAATGCGGAATGTGGAATGCGGAGTGCGGAATGAAACACGCGAACGCGTCGGCAGGGGCGCGGCCGGATCCTTCGCTTCGCTCAGGATGACAGGGGCGCTCAGGGGGATTGGAGCGCTCGACGCCGCGGAGCGAGTTTATTTGCGTGCGGCATTCCGCATTCGACATTCCGCATTCCGCATTCGCGATGGCCTTTCAGACTTCCAGTCTTTCAGACTTCCAGTCTCCTTGCTGATCGCCGTCGTTTTGATGCTTGCGTCCAACACGGCGTTCGCTGCGGAACCAAAAGTCATCATCCTCGGTTTCGACGGCATGGATTTGCGCCTTGTCCATAAATACATGGACGAGGGGCTGATGCCGAACATGCAAAAGCTGCAGGGGACGGGGCACCTGGGACGGCTCGACACCACGAACCCGAGCGAGTCGCCGGTGGCGTGGGCGTCGTTCGCGGTCGGCGGCAATCCCGGCAAGACGGGCATCTACGATTTCCTGCGCCGCATGCCCGGAAGCTACTTCCCGGAGTTCGCGACGGTCACGCCGGGCACAAAGGAAGTGCTGCCCTCGGACGCCCTACGCTGGGGTATCGCGGCGGGCGCGGGTGTCGTTGCGGCGCTGCTGCTCTTTTTCCTGTTGCGTCTCGTGACGCGCTCGACGATCACGCGGCTTGTCGCGGCGATCGTGCCGGCGGTTTGCGTGTTCGGCGCGTCGGCTTATGTCATCACGAAGTGGGTGCCGAAAGAGCTGCCGATTCCCATCGGCCAGCGGCAGGGCACGGCGTTCTGGAATTACGCGGCCGACGCCGGCATGGGCGTCACGGCGATCCGCGTTCCGGTGACGTTCCCCGCGGAGGATTTCGGCGGCAAGCTGCTGTCGGGCCTCGGCGTGCCGGACGTGCGTCAGACCAATGGCACGTTTACGGTCTATTCGACGCAGAAGATGACCGCGACGAACACGGAGATGGGCGGCAAACTCGTGCCGGTGACGATGCTGGGCGACCGCATCGAGGCCAAGGTGCTCGGCCCGCGCAACTTCACGTTGAAGGACAATCCGGATGTGACGGTGCCGTTCGTCGCGAAGATCAACAAGGCCGCGAAGACCGCGGACATCACCTGCCAGGGGCAGACGCGGACCGTGAAGATGGGTGAGTTCTCCGATTTCTTCACGTTCGATTTCGCGCTCAATCCGCTCGTGCATCTTTCGGGTATCGCGAAATTCGCGCTGCTTGCGGTCGAGCCGGATGTGCGCATCTACCTGACGCCGGTCAACTTCGATCCGGCGAAGCTCCCGCCGACGGTGCGCATCTCGGCGCCGGCGGATTTCGCGCCGATGCTCCACGGGCAGCACGGGCCGTTCAAGACGATCGGCTGGCAGGAAGAGACCTGGGCGCTGAACGAATTGCAGATCAGCGAGGAGCTGTTTCTTGCGGATCTGTTCGAGACGATGAGCGACATCGAGAAGATCGTGTACGCCGAACTCGACAAGCGCGATGCGCGGCTGTTCATCGGCGTGTTCGAGGCGACCGATCGCCTGCAGCACATGTTCTGGCGCTATCTGGACGAGAAACATCCGCTGTACGACGCCGACGAAGCCGCGAAGCACTCCGAGGCATTCCGTCGCTTGTACGCGAAGATCGATCAGATCATCGGCCGGGTGATGGAGCAAAACGTCGATGACGACACGCACCTGTTCGTCATGTCCGACCACGGGTTCCAGTCGTTCCGTAAGGCGGTCAACATCAATACGTGGCTCGTCGAAAACGGTTTCATGGCGCTCAAGGGGCAGGAGCCGGGCACGGAATTCAACCTCGACCAGCTTTTCGGCAAGGGCGAGTTCTGGCCGAACGTGGACTGGTCGCGCACCAAGGCCTACCACATCGGGCTTGGCAATATTTACATCAACCTTTTCGGGCGCGAGCCGCAGGGCGTCGTGCACAAGCTCGAATACGAGAAGGTGCAAAACGAGATCCGCGAGGGGCTCAAGAAGCTTATCGACCCGGAGACGGGCGAGCCTGTCGTCATCGACGTGTATCCGCGGCAGGAGATCTACAAGGGACCGGCGTTCGACCTTGCGCCCGACCTGATTCTCGGTTTCGCGGAGGGCTACCGCATCTCCTGGCAGAGCGCGCTTGGCGGCATGCCCAAGGGCGTGATTCTGCCGAACGATCGCAAGTGGAGCGGCGACCATTGCTCGGTCGATCCGTCGCTGACCTACGGCGTGCTGGCGTCAAACCGCAAGATCACCAAGGACGCGCCGATCATCTACGACCTGGCGCCGACGGCGCTGTCGGCGCTCGGCGTCGACCTGCCGGGGGATATTGACGGGAAGCCGCTGTATTGAGGGCCACAGGCGGCGTGAACGTAGCGGAGCGCGCGCCGGCGCGCCGATGAGGCTGACGGCATCGCAGGGACGCGACGCGTTCATTTTTTCAAGAGCCGACGAAATTCGTCCGGCGTCATGTCGGCGCTTTTAAAATGATTCCCGCGATAAGCCCGCGCTTCAGGTCTTTCGCGTGTCGCGGAACAATGACCAGCAAGTCGGGCTTATTTGGATGATTCATTATCAGGTGACTTCCACTCTGCCGATCAACGACGAAGCCGGCTCTCGCAAGCGCGCAGATGGTGTCTTTGGGTTTGACGACCGGAAGATTGCCGCCCACGACTCCGCTCTAAATGGCGATCCTGATTTTTTCGATGCGAGCCGGCGTCGTGACATCCGGCGGGATCGGGCGACCTTTGTCGCGTAATACGTCCAGGTACAATTTGATCGCGTCGGCCGCCATTTCGCGCGCCTCTTCGAGCGTTTCCCCCTGCGTCATGCAACCGGGAAGTGCTGGAACATGCACCACGTACCCGCCCTCTTCGGCAAGCTCGTACAAGACGGTGTAGGACTGAATTTTCTGGGACACGTGGGCCGCCTCCGCAACGATTCGATTTCACGATACGACGGGGATTCGAGCCGCGTCAAACCATTTTTGCTCCCCGCCGGACGTATCGCCTCGACGCACTGCAAGACATCGCCTGACAAACTTTCATTGACGCCCCCGCCCCCCAGGGATACTCTTGGCTCTGGCCTCGCGACGCGGGGCCGTTCGCGCAAATCGGCGGAAGCCGGCTCCAGAAATCCGGAACGACACGCATGAAACGGACCACGCCAAACGGGCGCACGGCGCCAAACCGGCCGGGGCGGGCGCGATGACGCGCGCGGCGTATCTCGTGCTCGCCGACGGGCGCGTCTTTGCCGGCGAGCGCTTCGGCGCGGCGGGCGAGACGATCGGCGAGGTTGTGTTCAACACGAGCATGACGGGCTACCAGGAGATCCTCACCGATCCGTCCTACCACGGGCAGATCGTGTGCATGACGTACCCGCTCATCGGCAACACGGGTGTCAACGGCGAGGACATCGAAAGCCGGCGCATCTTCGCGCAGGGATTCGTCGTCCGCTCGCGCAGCCTCGTCACATCGTCCTGGCGCGCGACAAACTCGCTTGACGACTACCTCGCCGACAACGGCGTGCCCGGCCTTTGCGAACTCGATACGCGCGCGCTCACGCGGCACCTTCGCGAGCACGGCGCGCAGATGGGCATCATCGGCGAGGGCGATCCGCAAGAACTGCAAGCCAGGCTTTCGCGCGCCCCGGGCATCGTCGGGCGCGATCTCGTGCGCGAGGTGACCTGCGAGGTCGGCTACGATTTCGCGGAGGGCCCGTGGGATCTGGACGCCGGATATGGTTCGTCGCCCGACGCCGGAAAACGCCCGCGCGTCGTCGCGCTGGATTTCGGCGTGAAGTCGAACATCCTTCGCATGCTCGTCGGCGCGGGGATGGATGTCACCGTGATGCCCGCGAACGCTAGCGCCGAGGACGTGCTCGCGAGAAAGCCGGACGGCGTGTTTCTCTCGAACGGCCCGGGCGATCCGGAACCGCTCGAATACGCGGCGAAGACGGTGCGCGGGCTTGTCGGCAAGACGCCGATCTTCGGCATCTGCCTGGGGCATCAGATCCTGGGCCTCGCGCTCGGCGGCAAGACGCGAAAGCTGAAATTCGGTCACCACGGCGCGAACCAGCCGGTGAAGGACCACCTGACCGGCCGCGTGGAGATCACCAGCCAGAACCACAACTACGTGGTCGATCCGGACACGCTGCCCGATCGTCTCATCGTCCCGACGCACACCAACCTCAACGACGGCACCAACGAAGGCCTCGCGCACCGCGAGTTGCCGGTGTTTTCCGTGCAGTACCACCCGGAGGCCTCCCCCGGCCCGCACGACGCCTCGCCGCTTTTCGCGCGCTTCGTCGAGATGATTCGCACCGGCGAGCCGGTGGTGAAGTGAGGCGGACAGGCTGAAAGTCCGGAGGGCGGCAAGGTCGTCGTCGAGCGCGGCGGGCGCGAGATTTACGCCGGGGCGGTGCCGACCGCGCACTCCGCTTCGCTGCGTTTGCGGCCCTGACATCGCAACGCGTTTGCGGCACTGACATCGCAACGCGTTTGCGGCTTCCTTGACAGGAAAATTCCCGTGACCGTAGTATTTTCGGAATCTTGCCGCACATTTTACTCACGGCGGAGGCGGCAGCCGGTGCCGCCGCGCAGGAAACGAGGACAGGCATGGCCGTTCCGGATCGCGAGGCGTACGTCAAGGGCTCGCTCGCGCACCTGCCGCTCCCCAAGACGCTGAACTACATCCATCAGGCGAAAAAGACGGGCATCCTCGCGCTGGCGCTCGGACCGAAGAAGGCGCACATCCATTTCGACAACGGCGAGATCGTGCACGTGACGAGCAGCTACTTCGCCGACCAGAGCCTGGGCGAGTTCCTCGTGCAGCAGCGCAAGATCACGGCGGAGCAGGCAAGCGCGTCCCTCGACGCCACGCGGTCCGGCCCGCTCAAGCAGGGGATGTTCCTGATCGAGCATGGGCACATCTCGCCGCACGATCTTTATGACGCGCTCAACACGCACGTGACGCTCAAGCTCTACCGCCTGTTCGAGTGGCCGGAGGGCGACTTCTTTTTCAAGCAGGGCGAGATCATCGAGCCGGAGTTCCGCGTCCTTAAGATCCACATGGGGAATCTCATCTACGTCGGCATCCGCGACTACTACCCCATGAAGACGCTTCCGCTCGAATTCCGCGGGCGCAAGGAGTTCCCGCTGTTCCGCCGGCCCGACTGCCCTTACCGCGAAGAGGACATGGCCTTCGGCCCGATGGGCACGCGCGTGCTGTCGATGGTCAACGGCCAGCACACGCTGCGGCAGATCGTCGCGCACTCGAAAATGAAGAAGGGCCAGATCTACAAAATCCTGTACGCCATGTTCCTGCTTGGCTTCATCGGATTTCCGGAAAGCGTGCAGGACCGCTCGCGGCAGACCTTCCGCGAGCGGGCGCAGCGGCGCGGCGCCACCGGCGCGGACCGGCAGGGGTACGAAGTCAACATCGCGGATGACCTCATCGCGGAAGCGGTGCGCAGCGTGGAACGCATCCACTCCACGGTCGCCGCCGGCGAGCCGGCGGAGTCGGCGGATCTCGATCTGGGCGAACCGATCCAGAAGGTGAAGGCGCCGGCGGCCGCCAAGGCCGGCGCCGGCGAGCTTTCGCTGGGGCTCGACGAGCCGCACGAGGAACCCGAAGACGACGGCGACGACATCTTTGGCCTCGCGCCGGAGTCTTCGAGCGGCCTCGGATGGGAAGACGACGCCTCCGGCGCCGGCGCGGGCTTCGACGAGCCGGACGCGAACGCCTACACCGCGTCGTTCGAGACGACGGACCTTGGCGCGTACAGCACGCCCGAGGAGTTGATGAAGCAGGCGACATACCTGACCGAGGAATCTCGCTGGGACGAAGCCGAACGGTTTCTGCGCCGCGCCATCGAGGTCGACCCGAACTGGTCCCCCGCGTACCCGCACCTTGGCTGGGCCGTTTACAACCGCTCGGGCGGCGTCGAGGTCGCCGAGTCCGAGGCGATCGTCAAGGAAGGATTGCGGCGCGACCCCAAAAATTTCGAGGCGTTTCTGATTCTCGGCAAGATTTACAAGGCCGAAAATCAGGTTGACTTCGCCGAACTGCATTTCGTCAAGGCGATCGAGCTGAACGTCGACTGCGTCGAAGCCAAGGAAGAGATCAAGAAGATTCGCGCGTCACGATAACGCCCGATTCCGGATCTGCCATTCCGGATCTCGAACGACAAACGCCGCGCCCGATCGGACGCGGCGTTTTTCGCGAGGTGCGCGCCGTTCGGAGCCGGCGCGATGATTCGCGCCGGCTACATCAGACGCACCTGAAAGAACACGTCGCCAACCTTCAGCTTGTCGAGATGGTTCAGGCGTTCCTTGCGGACGCGCTTGCCGTTGATGAACGTGCCGCCGTGCGAGCCGAGATCCTTGATGACGTAACGGCCGTGCTCCATGCGAATGCGCGCGTGTTTTTTGTCGACGGACTTGTGGCCGACGAAGATGTCCACGTCGCCAAGGCCGGCGGAGCCGATGACCATGTTGTCGTGCACGAGTTCGAAGACGCGTTCGTGGCCGCCGGGATCGTGCAGGATGAGCGCGGGGTTCGCGAAGAAACGCCCGTCGCCGCCCTCGCCCGAGAAGAAGTCGCGCTCCAGATCGCTCCAATCCTCGACGACCTCTTCGTGAAGAACCACCTCGCGCGCGACGGGCACCGCCTCTCGCACAACGTTTTCGCTCGCAGGCGTCGGCTCCTCGACGAGCAGCGATTCGACGCGGGCCGGCTCAGCGGGGCTCTCCGGT
>JAIOHV010000069.1 GCA_019912885.1 bacterium | reverse complement strand
CGCGCCCCCCGCGCCGAGATGACCGTCCGCCACGTACGGACACGCGCCCCCCGCGCCGTGACGCGGTACCTCCGCGTCGTGATGACCGGTCGCCGCCCGCACGCGGCGGGCCGCCGCACAGGGACACACGTCCGCGAGATGATCGTCCGCCGCGCCGCGACGATCGCCCGCCGCGCAGGGACGACAGGCCGCCGCGCCGGGAAGACCGGGCGCCGGGTCGGCGGGGGGAGATCCTTCGCTCCGCTCAGGATGACAAGAGGCGGGATGACAAGAGGCGGGACGACAGGGCGCCGCGCAGGGATGACCGGGCGCCGCGCAGGGATGACCGGGTGCCGCGCAGGGACGACCGGGCGCGGGGTCGTGACGATCGCCCGCGTGACGATCGCTCGCGCGACGATCGTTCGCGCGACGAACGTCCGCCGCGCCGGGACACGCGCCCGCGCGATTTGCGGGTCGATCGACGGACAGAACGCGCGCCGTCGTCCAAGCCCAAGGCCAAAGTGGACGTGTCTCGGCCGGCGGCCGGCAAAGTCCGCGCGTTCATCGCCGTCAGCGTTCCGGGCGACGTGCGCGCGGCGATCACCGGCGCGGCGCGCGACGCGTTCGGCGATCTGCCGCACGTGCGTCTGGTCGCGGAAGAAAACATCCACGGCACGCTGAAATTCCTTGGCGATGTTCGCGAGTCCGACATCGCGGCGCTCGGCGACCTGCTCGAAGAGATCGCGCGGAAGCACGCGCCGTTCGCGCTTGAAATCGCGGGCATCGGCGCGTTTGAGAGTTTCGACTCGCCCCGCGTGTTGTGGGCGGGGGTCAGGGGCGATCTTGCCCGTTATGCGAGGCTCGTCGCGGATGTCGATAGGGTCGCGGCGGCGTTTGGCGTCGCGCCGGAAAAGAAAGACGCCACGCCGCACCTCACGTTCGCGCGCGTGAAGGCCGGCAAGCAACTCGGCGTCCTGCGCAAACGCGCGGCGCGAATGATCGACACCGTTTTCGGCGCGTGGCCGATCGACGCGATCGCGATCTACAAATCGACGCTCATGCCGGACGGCTCGAAGTACGAGTTGTTGAGGACGATACGGTTGACGGGGACGCCGTAGGGGCACGACAAAATCACGCTTCACCACAAGGGCACAAAACGCACAAAGGCCCAAAGAAACATGCGTTTTCCTTTGTGCCTTTGTCTTGAAAAATCTTTTGCGATTTAGTCGAACAGCCCTTCGTACAGCACCGACGACAGGTAGCGCTCGCCGGAATCCGGGAGGATGACGACGATCGTCTTGCCTTCCATCTCCGGCTCCTTCGCGACGCGCACGGCGGCGGCCGCGGCGGCGCCGCAGGAGATGCCGGACAGAATGCCCTCCTCGGACGAGAGGCGCCGCGACATCGCGATCGATTCCTCGTTCGTCACCTGCTCCACGCGGTCCACCTGTTCGAGATCCAGGTTGGTCGGGATGAATCCCGCGCCGATGCCCTGAATCTTGTGCGGGCCGGGGCGCAGTTCCTCGCCGCCGCGCTTTTGCGTGATGACGGGCGAATGCGTAGGCTCGACGGCGATCGCGGTGATCTTCTTGCCCTTGGTGTTCTTGATGAAGCGCGACACGCCGGTGATCGTGCCGCCGGTGCCGACGCCGGAGATGAGCACGTCCACCGCGCCGCCGGTGTCTTCCCAGATCTCCGGGCCGGTCGTGGATTCGTGGATCTTCGGATTGGCGGGGTTATCGAACTGGCGCGCCACCCAGTAGCGCTCCGGATCGGAGCGGGCGATCTCCTCGGCCTTTTCGACCGCGCCTTTCATGCCCTGCGCGCCGGGCGTCAGCACGAGGTTCGCACCGAATACCTTGAGAATCTTGCGGCGCTCAAGCGACATCGTCTCCGGCATGGTGAGCGTCAGCGGATAGCCGCGCGCCGCGGCCACGAACGCGAGCGCGATGCCCGTATTGCCGCTTGTCGCCTCGACGATCTCCATGCCCTTTTGCAGATTACCGCGTTTTTCCGCGTCCCAGATCATCGCCGCGCCGATGCGGCACTTCACGGAGTACGACGGATTGCGTCCTTCGATCTTGGCAAGCACGGTCGCCTTGGCGCCGTCGGTCACGCGATTGAGGCGCACGAGCGGCGTGCGGCCGATGGAAAAACTGTTGTCGAGAAAAAAGTTGCTCATGTTCGCCCCCTGGAGTTGGGGCAACGATTGGGAATTCGGCAAGGCGTGTCAAGGTGTGGCGCGGGCCGGATCGAATAGTCTGAAAGTCTGAAAGTCTGAAAGGTCATCGCAAGCAACGGTCGCGCAAATTGGACATGATGGACCGAATGGACGGGATGGCCGTTTGACGCGCTCCCTCGCCGAAGCGAACGCCGTGGGCACACGGCGGCTTGCGATGGCATTCGCAATCCGCAATTCCCAATTCCCAATTTGCCATTTTACAGTTCCCGATTCCCCATTCGATTGAGCCTGCCGCGATAACCGGATACAAACCAGCAAGGAGAAAGGCTCAACCATGCCCGTTGCCCTGATCACCGGCGCGTCCGGACTTGTCGGCTCCGAGTGCGTCGTGCATTTCGCCGGGCGCGGGTTTGCCGTCACCGGCGTCGACAACAATATGCGGATGGATTTTTTCGGGGCGGGCGGCGATACGCGGCGTCGCGGGCGAGAGCTGCTTGCGACGGTGCCGGATTACACGCTCGTCGAACGAGACATTCGCGATCGCGCGAAGGTGGACGATCTCGTGGCGGCGATACGGCCCGATCTCATCGTCCACGCGGCGGCGCAGCCCTCGCACGATCTGGCGAAGGATCGGCCGTTCGACGATTTCGAGGTCAACGCGCTCGGCACGCTGAATCTGCTCGAGGCGACGCGCCGGCACGCGCCCAAGGCGGCGTTTTGCTTTTTATCCACCAACAAGGTTTACGGCGACGGGCCAAACCGCGTGCCGCTTGTCGAACTTGAAACGCGGTGGGAATACGAACGCGACGAGGACCGCGCGGGGATCCGCGAGGATTTTCCGATCGACCATTGCACGCACAGCCTGTTCGGCGCATCGAAGGCCGCGGCCGACCTGATGGTGCAGGAATACGGCCGCTACTTCGGCATGAACACGGTTTGCTTTCGCGGCGGATGCCTCACCGGCCCGCACCACGCGGGTGTCGAATTGCACGGGTTTCTCGCGTATCTGGTGAAGGTCGCGGCGACCGGCGGCACGTATCGCATCTTCGGCTACAAGGGCAAGCAGGTGCGCGACAACCTGCACGCGCTCGACGTGTGCCGCGCGATCGAGGCGTATTTCGAGGCGCCGCGCCCCGCGGCCGTGTACAACCTCGGCGGCGGGCGCGGCAATTCGATTTCGCTTCTCGAGGCGATCGAAAAAGCCGAGGACGTCACCGGCAAGAAGATGAACACGGAGTACGTCGAGACCGCGCGCGTCGGTGACCACATCTGCTACATCTCCGACCTGTCGCGCCTTCGCGCCGACTATCCGGGGTGGGACGTGACCGTGGGGCTCGACCGCATCTTCGAGGAGATCCACGCGGATTTGACGAGGAGGATTGAGGATTGAGGATAGAGTCGAACGCAACGACATGTTACGCGTTGCAATGACCTTCCAGACTTCCAGCCTTTCAGTCTTCCAGCCTTTTCTTCACCCGCATGCCAGAAGCGCCACATACGCGCCGTGGTGCGCGACCCCGGCGTAATGCAGATCCGGCACGCGCATGTTGCGGTCGTGGCCCGGTGAAGCGCGCCAGCCGTTGAACACCTGTTCGGACGTGCGCGTGCCGACGGCGAGATTCTCGACGCACGTCGTCATGCCGCTTCGCCGCGCGCGTTCGCGGAAACCGTCGTGCGACATCTTGCCGGCCTCGTGCATCGCGCGGGCGTGCTCGCGCGCGAGCATTTCCAGATGCGGTTCGTGCGTGAGCTGCGCAAGCCCCAGCGACCAGCGGTATTTGTTGATCCGAATCAGCGTTTTTTGGTCGAATTCGTTCTCGGCCACATCGGGATAATACTCGACGCGCCCTTTCGCGGCGGTACACCCGGCGGCGAAGGCAAGGGCGATGGCGCAAATCGCGAGAGCGGCGCGGCGTCTGGTTTGGTCCATCCTTCGTCATTACAATCCGGATTCCGAAATCGCAATTCCGAAATGGCGGTTTTGCGTCATTTGGCCGCCTCACCAACGCGCGGGAGCCGAATTGGGACGCGTCCTGAGACATCTCACTCTGCTTGCCGCCGGCACCGGCGCGGCGCTTGCCGTGGTGTTCGCGTTCGCGCCGGTGGGCAAAACGGCGGCGGCGGCGCGCGAGCTTTCCGGGCCTGCGATCGCGTTTCTCGTCTTGTTCTCGCTCGCGTTCAACATCGTCGTGAACGCGGACCGGTGGCGGCGCGCGCTTTGGCACGTCGGCGTCAAGGCGCCGTTGGCCACGATCGTGCGGATTGACGTGGCGACCGGGCCGGTGCGCCTTGTGATGCCGATGCAAACCGGCGAATTCGTGACCGCGGCGGCGCTCGCGCAGTCGATCAAGGCGCCGGTCGGGCTTGTCGCCGGCACGATGATCTACAACAAATATCTCGCGCTCGCGGCGACGCTCATCCTGTTTGCGGGGGGCGCCGCCGCGGCCGGCGTCGAGGCGCGGTCATCGCTTGTGACCTTCGGCGGGACAGGCGCACTGTCGCCCATCGCCGCCGCGTCCGCGGCAGCCGGCGCAGCCTTGCTGCTGTTTTTCTCGCTTGAGATGGCGCCCGCGCGGCGGATCGCGGTGCGCGCCGCGGAGACGATCCACGCGCGGTTCGGCGACATGGCGCGCGATCTTCTCGCGGCGTTCGAACGCATTCCGTTTCGTGCCAAGCTCGGCCTGCTCGCGTATTCCGTAATTTTCCAGGCCTCCGAGATCGTGGCGTGCGCGATCATCTTTCGCAAACTCGGCATCGACGTGCCGACGGCGCGCCTCGTGGCCTACGTGACGCTCATCGTCATCGTGTCGTCGGCGCCCGTGTTTTTCGCGGGGATCGGCGCGCGCGAGGGCGTGGCGCTCGTTTTGCTCGCGGCGTACGCGACGCCCGGCGAGGCCGTCGCGGCGGGATTCGCGTATTCGTTTTTCGAGTATCTCGTGCCGCACGCCATCGGCGCGCCGATCGCCGTTCCTTTCATTCGCGAGGCATTGCGTTCGCTGCGTCGCGAGGATTCGTCAGCGGGCCTACGGGATGCGACGGACGAAACGTCCGTTCGTTGACACGCCCCAGGCGCGCGCGGAATATCGACCGGAATCGAACATGAGCCGCATTTTGTTCATCCGACCGGTCGATTCGACCGTCGCCGAGGTGACGCCGCCCATTGGCGTCCTGTTCGTGGCGTCCGTTTTGCGCAAGCGCCTGGGCGCGAAGGTGCGCGTCATCGATGCCTTTGCCGAGGGCATCGACGAGCGCGAGGTCGCGCGGCGCGCGGCGGCGTTCGATCCGCACGTCATCGGATACACCGCGTTGTCATGCCAGGCACCGTCGTTGCACCGGCTGACGCCGCTCGTGCGCGCAGCGTGCCCTTCCGCCGTGACGGTGGCCGGGGGCGCGCTGGCCTCGACGCAGACGGCCGATGTGCTTGCCGATCCGGCGATCGACTACGCCGTCGCGGGGGAAGGCGAGGATGTCTTTTGCGATCTCGTCTCGCGGCTTGCGGCGTGCGATGACGCGCGCGGCATCGCGGGGCTTTCGTATCGGAACCGCGATGCCGTGCACGATGGCGGCCACGCAACGGCGATCGAAAATCTTGACGCTCTGCCCGACCCGGCGGTGGATCTTGTCGATCTGGATTTGTACGCGCGCCTGCCGCGCATCGGCACGCTGTATCGCCACCGACGATATTTCTCCGTCTCCACGAGCCGCGGCTGCCCGTATCGATGCACCTACTGCCATGTCATCCACGGCAAGCGATTCCGCTACCGCTCCGCGGCGCGCGTTCTTTCCGAGATCGACGTTCTTGTGACGCGGCATGGCGTGCGCGAGATTCAGTTCGTCGACGACATCTTCAACATGCGCAAGGATCGCACGCTCGCGATATGCCGGGGCATCGCGGCGCGCAAGGAGGATCTCGCGATTTCGTTTCCGAACGGCCTTCGCGGCGATCAGCTCGACGAGGAGACGGTGGACGCGCTTGCGAACGCGGGCGCGTACAAGGTGTCGATCGCGATCGAGTCGGGCACGGAGCGCATCCAGCGCGAGATGAAAAAGAACATGAAGCTCGATCGCGCCGCCCGCGCCATCGACCTACTCGCGGCGCGGCGCGTCATGACGCATGGGTTTTTCATGCTTGGTTTTCCCGGCGAGACGCGAGAGGACATGGAGCAAACGGTCCGCTTCGCGCGGTCGTCGCGGCTGCACTCGGCGTCGTTTTTCTTCGTTCAGCCGCTGCCAGGCAGCGAATTGCACGCACAGTTCGTCGCCGCGGGCGCCATCGTTCCGAATAACGACGCGCTGACGAGCTACTACGACGGGCGCATGGCGGGTTTCACGCTCGCAAAGGTGGACGCGAGTGAAACGCGCCGGCTGATCCGCCGCGCAACGCTCGCGTTCTACGCGAGTCCGCGCCGGCTGTTCCGCATCGCGCGCGATCTGCCTTGCCGCCGCCAGCTTGCGTTCGCGGCCACGCTCGCCGCGACGCGGCTTTTCCTGCCTCGCCAGGAAGGCCGGCTGCTGGCGCGCCGCCGCCGAGCGGCGGCCGTGACGCCCGCGTAGCGCGGGTGATTCGGCGCGACGAGGATTGATCGCGTACAGAATCGGCGCCGATGCGAAAAGCGCGATCCGTGGCGGCAGCGCCCTTTGTGACTGTCAATTTTTATTTTGGTTCTTGCAGGCCCTTATGTTGTGGTCGACGCGGGCGCGGCGTGCGTTTCACCGTCGCGATTCGTCGCGCCCCTACGGCGTCGTCTCCGCCGTCTTCGTCCAGTCGGTGAGCGCTTTCTCGATGCGATCGAGGCGACGCCGCGCGCGGGCGAGTTTCTCGTCGGCCTTCGCGTCGGTCCTGCCTGCCATCGTGGCGCGAAGGCGCGCGGTTAGCGCATCGGTCGCGTCGTCGATCGCACGCTCGCGCTCCGCAGCGAGCGGCGCCGCGTACACGTAGCCTTCCGCGCCGCGGCCACGTTCGGCCGCGCGGCGAAGTTCTTCGAGTGCGTCCGCGAGCGCGGGCGCGCCGGGTTTGTTTTTCGAAATCTCCGTGGCGCCGCGCAGCGTGCGAATGTCTTTTTCGATCGATTCGGCAAGCCGCGCGCGCCGCCGCGCCACAACGTCCGCGTCGCCGAACGCCGCCGTCGCGGTGACGATCAACTCGAACGTCGCGCCGATGTCGCGGCGTATCGCGCCGGGTGTTTCGGCAAGGCGCGCCAGGTCGGCGTCGAGCCCCGGCGAAAGTCGCGGCGACAGCGCGCACGTCGCGGTGTAGGGAAGCTCCGCGGCGAACGGCGTCGCCAAAGCGAACGCACCGCCCGCGACGGGGACCGCGTCGGCGAACACGCCGTCCGCGCGCCCGGGGTCCGCGATGACCTCGACGTACACCCACGCACCGTCGGGCAGATCCGCGCGGCCGATAACGACGACGCGCCCATCCGCGCCGCGCGCAAGACGCGCCAGGAAAGCCGCGTCGCCGGCATGGACGGGCGCGGCGAACGCGAAGGCGAGCGCGACAAGGAGTGATGTCACGGAGACACGTTTCGATTGTTTCATGACGGGGGGCGCATGGACGTTTTGGACATGATGGACGAAATGGACAGGGCGATAGCGCCGATCGGCGCCGGCGCGTGAGTCTCTTTTTCCCTGTTTCCTATTTCCCGTTGCCTATCTCCTCAATTCACGTCCGGATACAACGCGCTGATACGCCGTTTACCGATCCAGCCGAGTTCCCACGCGGTCAGCGGTGAAATGACGTATTCATCGAGCGACGAGGGCCGTTCGATTTCGAACGGCTGGATCGGGCGATAGCAGGACATCAACGACGCCTTCTGTTGCGGATACTTCGGCGTCTGCGCGGGTTCGGCGAGGCCGTGCGGGTCGAGCGGGTAGCCCTTGTCGCTCAGTTTCAGCGTGGCGCCCATGGAGCGGCCGATGTAATGCGCGACAGCGGCGACGTAATACTCCGCGGACCACTTGAGGTTGACGACCGGCACGCGCACGTAGGCATATCCGCCGGCGGCGAAGCCGAGCTCTTCCATGAAGTCTTTTTCGAAGCCGGTTTCGTCGACGAGCTCCACCGCCACGACGATGTCATCGGTCTTGAAGGCATCCAGAAGATGCTCGTTCATCAAGCTCTGAAACCAGCCGCGAAACTCCGAATATTGCGCGAACGCCTTGTACGACATCTCGTCACGCGCGTGCGGCATCGGCGGCGGCAGATCGATGTCGAACGTGCCGGTGAGATGAAGATCCATCACGCCGCCGTCCTCCGGCTTTTTCCCCGCGATGCGCCGGTATTCCGTGTTGTACCAGTTGCCAATGTCGGCGACCGTGTGCTCCTCGCCGGGGAGGTAGTCCTGCGCCGTCGTGTCCTTGAACACGCGCATGTAATACGCGCCCTTGGCCTCGCCCGGTCTTTGCGTGACGAAGATGACGCCGACCTTCTGAACGTGGTGCGGGCCGAGATAGCGCGCCATCCGCGTGATCGGATGCCGAAACAGGATGCCCAGGAAAACGAGAAGCAACACCAGGAACGCGCCGCCGACCGCGCGCAGCACGCGCTTCTGCTTCCAGAGTTCGTAGTGCTCCGGGCAAAAAAGTTTCCCCTTGGAACCGTGGAGACAAATGATGCAGACGTATTTGCCACAGACCTTGCACGAGGCGCGCGCGAAGCGGTGCGGGTGAATTTCGCAGAACTTCGCGTTTTTTGTCAGCGGCAGGACCTCGATGGCCGCGCCCGCGTCGACGAGCTTTTCGGACAAGGCCTCCGCCGCTTCGGTTGGCAACGAGGGGACGAGATCGACTGGCGCGGTGTCCGCGATCTCGGAGGCCTCCTCGAAGTCCATGCCAAGGATTTCCGAAAGTTTCTTGATGGCGGCGTAACGGTCTTTCCCGGACTGGAATCCCACCAGGACGACCTTCGACCTCTCGACGCTCTGTCCGGGGCGCGTATCGGCCACGCGGTCTCCTTTCGTTTCGCGTGATGGTTTGCGCTACGCCGTTCGCCGCGCGGGGCGAGGCGTCTTCGCGCGGGTTTTCGCCGTCTTCGCCGATCGTTTCGCGTTCGCCGCACCGCCGGCGACGTACGCCTTCACGCACACGATGGGCGGCAGGCCGTCGGCAAGCGACGTCCACGAGTCGCCGTCGTTGCGCGAGGCAAACAGCTTGCCCGAGCGCGTTCCGACGTACACCCCCGCGGGCGAGAGCGGATCGACATCGAGCGCGTCGCGCAGCACGGTTTCGTAGGCGTCTTTTTGCGGCAGCCCTCGCGAAAGCGGCTTCCAGCTCTTGCCCGCGTCGTCCGTGCGGTAAACGCGCATCCTGGCCTCGGGCGTGCAACGGAACATGTCGGACTCGAGCGGCACGATATACACCGTGTTCGGGCGCGCCGGATGGACGGCCATGCCGAATCCGAAATCCGAGGGCACGCCGTTGGCGATATCCACCCACGTGTCGCCCGCGTTGTCGGATCGATAGAGCCCCCAGTGGTTTTGCAAAAAGAGGCGCTCGGGCCGTTTCGGGTGGGAAACGATCTTGTGAACGCACTGGCCGAACTGCGGGAATTTGCGCGGCATGAACTCGGCGCGCACGCCGATGTTTCGCGGCCGCCACTTGTATCCACCGTCGGTGGTTCGATAGACGCCGCCCGTCGAGATCGCCACGTGCATACGTTTGGCGTCCTTCGGGTGCGGAAGGATGGTGTGCAGGCAAAGGCCGCCGCCGCCCGGCTGCCACTTGGGGCGATGCGGGTGATCGAACAGGCCGTTGCAAAGCTCCCAAGTCGCGCCCGCGTCGGTCGAGATGAACATCGCCGCCGGCTGTACGCCGCAATACAGCGTGTCCGGTTCGCTATCGCGGCCGGGCTGGATCTGCCAGATCTGCTCGAGCGAAACGCCGGCCTTCTCCGGAAAGCGGATGGGGGCCTCATCCGGCGTGACCCACGTTTTTCCGAAGTCGTCCGAATGGCTGATCGTCGAGCCGAAGTGTCCGCCGTTCGTGCCAAGCAAAACGCGGTTTCGCCCGCCGCGCGTATCGTACGCCGCGGCGTACACCGCAAGGCCGGGTTGATACGGCCCGCTCACGCGCCACTTCCCGCGCGCCGCATCCGACGCGAAAAAGAACGCGCCCTTCATTGTCCCCACGACGACAAGCGTGTCGCCGTCTGCAACCGCCATCGGTTTCGCCGCGACCATCGTAAGCCTCCCCGGTCCGTTTAAGCCGCCATATTCGGCCGCGCATGGCGCGTCGTCAACGCGAAAGTTGAACGGCGCGTTGCGGCGTGTTTGCGCGAAGCGGTCATGCTAACGTCCGCAAGCCATGCGAACGAGGTAAAAAACGGCTTGGGATGGCCATGCGTCAAAAGCGGGTTCTTCAGGCTCGGGGGCATGACCGCCGGCGCGCACGAAGGCGCGTCGTGACGCGCCGTCCCGCGGCTTACGCAGCCGTTTGGTCGCGCCGCATGAAACGCGCGCTCTTCGCGCTCATTCCGGCATCGGTGTTGCTGATCGCGGCGACCTGGCTGCTTTCGGGACTTGAGCGACGCGACGCGATCCGCACGGAGACCGCGGACGAGTTGGCGCACTTCGGACCGGCGCGGCTATTCGGCGACTTCGCAACGCGGGACGCCGACGTCATCGTCGTGCGTCACCCGATGATGAATGCGATGACGATGCCCGCGAAGAAAAGTGGCTATCGCATCGTCACGACCGGCGGCAGCTTTGCGATGGGTTCGCCGTACAACTTCCAGGGCAACGACGATGTGGAGGCCCTCGGTATTCCGGACTGGATCCGCGAAACGCTGAAGGCCGCGCCGGGCGGCGCGCCGGCCGAGGTCCCGAACCTGGCGGCGGGAGGTCAGGATTCGACCGCGGTCGCCGAGATCGTTCGGCAGACCGTCGCGACGATCGATCCCGATCTGGTCGTCGTCATGACCGGCAACAACGAGGGCTTCGGCGCGCCGACCGCCCTCAACGAGCCGCTGCATCGGTGGGTGCTCTATCGCACGCTCAAGCGCGGCCTGCTGCCGGACATCCGGCCGGAAGAGAGGAGTTACTTCACGGCGGCGCGGGAATCCGAGGAACGCCTCGAGCGGCGATACGTCGCCAACATTCGCAAAATGGTCGCCGCCTGCCGCGACGCCGGCGTCGAACTGTTGCTCGCGACGCTGCCGATAAATTACCGATACTGGCCCGAATCGCCGCAAAAAATCGGGATTGATTTCGATCCGCTCGACGATCCCGCCGCGAGGGAGGGGATCGACCTTGCGCGCGAGGGTAAGTTCGACGCGGCGATCGAACGTTTCGCCGAGGTGCGCCACCAGGGCGCGTCCCTGCGCCTTCTCGCCGAGGCGTATGAGCGGCGGGGCGATTTCGGGCGGGCGCGCGAGTTCTATCGTCTCTACGTCGCGAGTTGGTCGATCAATCGCATGCGGCCGCATCTCAACGACCGCCTTCGCAGGATTGCGCGCGAGACGGGCGTGCCGCTTGTCGATCTCGAAGCCGCGTACGAGGCGACGGCGCCCTGGGGTCTCGGCGACCCGAAGCTGTTTGTCGACGTCTGCCACATGACCTGGCGGGGGTATTATCTCATGGCGCAGGCGGTGATGGATGCGATGCGCGACGCGAATCTGCCGGCCGCGGCTCGGCTTGCAGGCGCGCGGCCGGAGGCGGAGGCGATCATCGAGGCCTCACGATGGAACCGGAAGCCGGAGCGGCTCATGATCGAATACGAGACGGCACGCCCGTGGGTCAGCCTGTTCGACGAGGAGCCCGGCTCGGGCGCGTCGGCCGACTAAAGCCGCCCCATCTCGGCCAGGCGCTTTTGCGTGTACGGCACAAGGCCGCCGGCCTGGAAGAGCTTTTCCATGAATTCCGGCAGCGGCGTCGCCTTGAAGGTCTTGCCGGCCTTCGGCACCGTCACCGTTCCTGCCGCGACATCCACCTCGATCTCGTCGCCCTTCTCAACGGCGTCCACCGCTTCGGGGCAGATCACGACGGGCAGCGCGAGGTTCACGGCGTTCCGGAAGAAGATCCGCGAGAAACTCTTGGCCACGACGCACGGCGCCTTCGAGCCCTGGATCGCCAGCCCCGCGTGCTCGCGCGACGAGCCGCAACCGAAGTTGTCGCCGGCGACGATCACATCGCCGTCCTCGGCCTTCGTTACGAAGTCCGGGTCGGCGCTCTCCAGGCAATGCGCGGCGAGTTCCGCGGGGTCGATCGTCGTCAGGTAGCACGCGGGGATGATGACGTCGGTGTCGATGTCGCGCCCGAATTTCCAGACCTTGCCCTTGAAATACGTTCTCATGACGCCACCTCCGAGAGGTCCGCGGGCGCCACCTCTTCGGGGTGCGTGATTTTGCCGGTGATCGCGGTGGCCGCGGCGACGGCCGGATTGGCGAGCCACACCAGCGCCTCGGGGTGCCCCATGCGTCCGACGTAGTTGCGATTGGTCGTCGAAAGACAGCGTTCGCCCTTGGCGAGCACGCCCATGTATCCGCCAAGGCACGCGCCGCATCCGGGTGTGGACACGACGCACCCCGCTTCCGCGAAGATTTGCAGAAGGCCTTCCTTGTTGGCGCGCATCCACGCTTCCTGGCTTGCCGGCACGACGATGGTGCGCACCTTCGCCTCGCGGCCCTTGAAAAACGGCGCGGCGATCGCCAGGTCTTCGTAGCGGCCGTTGGTGCAGCTTCCGATGTAAACCTGATCGATCTCCTGCCCCGCGACCTTGCTGATGGGATTCACGTTCGAGGGCAGCATGGGGCAGGCGATCTGCGGCTCCATGCCCGTCACGTCAAATTCGATCGTCTCGCCGTACACGGCGTTGGCGTCGGGGTAGACGGGCTCAAAAGGCCGCGACTTTCGCGCCTCGCAGAACTCGAGCGTCTTCTTGTCGGGGATCATCAGGCCCGCCTTGCCGCCAGCCTCGATCGCCATATTGCTGATCGTCAGGCGCCCCTCGATCGTCAAATGATCGATGACCTCGCCTTCCCACTGGATCGCGCGGTAGAGCGCGCCGTCGTCGCCGATTCGCCCGATGAAATTCAGCACGACGTCCTTGCTGAACACGAACGGCGAGAGCGTGCCGTTTACGATCACGCGCAGCGTTTCGGGCACGCGCAGCCACACGTCGCCGGTGGCCATCGAGCAGCCGACGTCCGTCGATCCGAATCCGGAAGCAAACGCGCCGAGCGCGCCGTAGGTGCAGGTGTGCGAGTCGCCGCCGACGATCAGGTCGCCGGGCAGCGAGATGCCTTTTTCCGGCAGCACCGCGTGCTCCACGCCGCCGCGCCCGACCTCGAAGTACCACTTCAGCGCGTACTCGCGCGCGAACTCGCGCATCACCTTCGCCTGCTCCGCGGAAGCGATGTCCTTGTTTGGCGTGAAGTGGCTCGAGCAAAAGACGACGCGCTCCTTGTCGTACACGTCCTTGGCGCCGAGGTTGCGAAACACGCGGATCGCCTGCGGCGCGGTGATGTCGTTGGCCATCACGATGTCGACCTTCGCCGTCACGTAATCTCCCGGACGCACGGCGTCTCGGCCCGCGTGCCTCGCGATCAATTTTTCAGCCAGAGTCATGCCCATGTCGAATCCCAAGTCGAGAGCCGCCGCGCGTCCCGCACGACGGCGTTTGGAGCGCGCCTTCAGCGCGCGTTGAGAGTCACCCCGCGTTCCGCGTGGCGACGTCAAGAGCGGCGCTTAGCGCCGCGTTCCACGAACCAACAATTTTATGCGAAAGGGAGATTGCGCGAAAGCGCCTGAATCGGACGGTTCTTCGCGCTCTTTGCGTTTCCTTGGCGCCTTTGCGGTAAAGACGATGCCGGCGCAGGGAATCGAACCCCGGACCCCGCGATTATGAGTCGCGTGCTCTAACCATCTGAGCTACGCCGGCGAAAGACGCGCCGCAAACGCGGCAAGGGCGCGAAATATCGGCCACGGGCGGGGGAGTGTCAAGGCGCGCGGCACGCGCGTTACACCGCGAAGAGGCAAAGGGCGCGAAGGGACGTCGGAGGCGACATGTTGCGCTTGGCGCTCTTCGTGTCTTCGCGGTAAACGCCTTCAGAAAATCCCTGTCCATCTCAGTTTTTCGCTGCCTCCGCCCCTCGATCTCTCCACGCGAATCGCGCGATCCCAAGTGATTTCAAGCAAGTCCGCGGTTGGCGCGAGTGTTGCTTCCCCAAAGGTCCGTCTATCGAAATTTCTTTTTGCGGGAGGCATCGATGCTCCGCGGATATACGAACGAAAGCGTCTCGGCATCCGGCGGCCGTCGTGCGTCTTCGTCATCGGGGAGGCAGGCACCAATGCAATCGGGAACGCGCGCGGACATTCAAACCATGGAACAGCGAAAACCCCTGAGCGAAGCGATCGGCCCGCTTGTTTTGGCGGCGGCGATCATCCTTGTGCTTCTTTGGGCGACGGCCGCGAAGGCGCAGAACGGCCCGAATGCGCTTGTGCCGTGTGTCGATTGTGACGACGTCGAGCTGTGGCTCAAGGCCGCGACGATCGCGGCGATGGAGGCGCGCGTCGATCGCGAAAATCAAATCCCCGACGACTGGGGGCAGGACGACGACGATCCCTGGGGCGGCGATGACGGCGGATGGGACGGCGGCGCCAGTGACGACGACGACGGCGGCTGCGGCGGATGCGGTTGCGGATCGTCGGGCGATGATGATGACGACGACGATTCGGACAGCGTCGCGGCGGGCGGCGATGACGATGATGACGACGATGACGACGCGTCCGCGGAAGACGGCGGCGACGACGATTTCGGCGGCGACGATGATGATGATGATGATGTGACTGATGATGATGACGGCGGCGGGGATGAGGACGACGATCACAGCGGTACGAACAACCAGGAAAAGGGCATCGACGAGGACGACATCGTGAAGACGGATGGCGAATCGCTGTTCGTGCTCGCCAACGGCGTCTTCTACGTCCTCGATGCGCAGCCCGCGTGGTCGACGAGCGTCATCGGCTCGCTTCCGGTGCCCGGCCGCGCGATCGGCATGCACTTTTTCGGCAACACGGTCGTGACCATGACGGATGTCGGCGGTTGGGATCTACCCAAAGAATGGATCGAAGCGATCGGATTCGCCGTTGACGGGCCGGTCCTGAAGATCACCGTCATCGACATCTCCGACCTCACCGCGCCGGCGGTCATCCGCGAGCGCTGGGCCGAGGGAACGGTGGCGGGTTCGCGCCGCGTCGATAGTCGCATTCACATCGTGCTGCATACCGACAAGAACGGGCCCGATGTCGAGTACGCACTCGACCCCTACAGCTACCCCGATCGCGAGTCGTTCGAGCAGGCGGTCGAGGATTTGAAAGCGTGGAACCGCGAGCGCATTCAGGACGGCACGCCGGCCGACTGGCTGCCGATGGGGTTCGTAGCCGAGGGCGGCGCGAAAGCCGGCGGGCCGGAATTCCTGACGGCGTGCGACGAGCTGCTCCACCCCGAAACGCCGCGCGGCGGCGACGTGCTCTCGGTCATCACGCTGAACTTCGACGGCCAGGACGACACGCAGGAGTCCGTCGGCGTGCTGGCCAGCGGCCTTGCGGTCTACGCCGCGAAGGAGCGGCTGTACGTCGCGGGCACCGTCGAGGGCGCGCGCGACCTGTTCGGCCGCGATCCCGCGGTCTACCCGGACACGAGCGGCATCCACATGTTCGATATCGCGAGCGAGCCGGGGCGCGCGGTCTACACCGCGTCCGCGGAGATTCCGGGATTCGTGCTCAACCAGTTCAGCATGAGCGAGCACGAGGGCTATCTGCGCGTCGCGGCGACGTACGGCGACGCGAACGTCTACATCGCAAGCGCCGTGTCGATCTTCGACGTGACAAGCGGCGTCCTTGCACCGTCGGGCAGCGTCGGCGGCATCGCGCCGGGCGAGGAGCTTTACACCGCGCGTTTCATGGGCGACCGCGGATACCTTGTGACGTATCCCGCGCCGGGCGGCACGCCGGACGATCCGTGGGACGAAGAAGAGGATCCGTGGGACGAAGAGGATCCCCCGCCGCCGGACGATGGGGACGACTGCGGCGCTTGCGACCCGTTGTTCACGCTCGATCTCGCGGACCCGGAAAACCCGGTCGTTGTCGGCGAACTGGTCATCCCCGGCTTCTCGACCTACCTGCACCCGCTCGGGGACGATCACCTGCTTGCGATCGGCGAAGGCGGCGACGAATTCGGTGCGAACGGCGGTGTGGCGCTTGCGATCTACGACATCAGCGATTTCGCCAACCCGACGCAGACGCACCTCGTGGACCTCGGCGCCGAGGGCATCACCTCCGACGCGAAGCTCGAGCACCACGCGTTTTTCTACTGGGAGCCGCTCGAGCTATTGTCGATCCCCGTGCGGACCGACGAATGGTTCGCCGACGGCGGCAACGGCCGGCCGTTCGCGGGCTTCGCCACGTTCGACGTCTCGCCCGAGGACGGGTTCGAGTTCATCCGCGGCATCGAGCACACGGCGTTCGGCGACGGCGCGCTCACCAACCCGCGACGCACGGTCTACATCGAGGACAACCTCTATACGCTCTCCGACGGCGGCGTGGTCGTCACCGACCTGGAGTTCTGGGCCGACGTGGCGATGGTGCCGCTGAACTGAAGAGGCTGGAAGACCGGAAGGCTGGAAGGCCGTCGCACAACGGGCGGCCTTTCGGCTTCACAAAGATTGTTGAACGCGTCTGCGATAATTTTTTCGCACATCGTCGCGTTCGGGGTTTATGATGGTTGCGCCGCGGGTTTGTTGAGCAGGGGAGAGCCGGCCGCACGCATGGCGCCGGCTGGATTTATCGGAGGGTAATTCGATGACACCATCGCCAACGCGCTCGTCGTCAAAAAAGTATCGGGCGGGATTGTACGCGGTCATGTTCGCGCTGATCGCGGCGGTGAATTTCGCATGGCCCGCGCCCGCTGCCGCGCAGGAATACGATCCGACGCTCGAATACGTCAGCTCTTGCGCCGAAGCCGAAGCGTGGTTGAAAGCCGCGACAATCGCGGCGATGGAAGAGCGCATCGATCGCGACAACCCGTGGGAAGACCCGTGGAGCGGCGGTTGGGATGACGATTGGGACGATGACTGGGGTGATGACGACGATTGGGACGACGACGGGGACGACGACGATTTCCAGATCGGCGAGAACGAGCGCGACGACGATGACCAGAGCGGCCGGCCGCTCGACGACGATGGCGCGACCGGCGGCGACGACGATGACGACGGTGCATGCGGCGGGTGCGGCTGCGGATTTACCGGCGACGACAGCGCCGAAAACGACGGCGATGACGACAGCGCGGCCGGAAGCGACGATGACGCCGCGAATAACGACGATACCGATGACGATGATGACGACGGCCTGGACGACGATGACAGCCATTCGGACGACGATACCAACGGCGGCGGCGACGACGACATGGCCGACGACGACATGGATGACGATGATGACGACGACGATGGCGGTGACGACGACGCCTACAGCGAAACCAACAATCAGGAAAAAGGCGTCGACGAGGACGACATCATCAAGACCGACGGCGAGTATCTCTACGCTCTTGTCGGCGGCGTGCTTTACATCCTGGACGCGCAGCCCGCGTGGGCGACGCGCGTGATCGGATCGGTCGAGGTCGAGAATTGGGGCGCCGGCATGCACCTTTTTGGCGACCGCGTCGTCGTGATCAGCGGCGTCGAATACCGCCCGTCGTCCGAGGACGTTTTCCCCGGCGTACCGAACGCCCAAATCACGGGCGCCGTCACCAAGATCACGATCATCGATGTCTCGGACCGGACCGCGCCGGCGGTGACCGGCGAACATTTCATCGAGGCCGACATCGCTGGATCGCGGCGCATCGGCGAACGCATCTATTTTGCGATGCGAACGACCAAGGGCGGGCCGGCGGTCGAATACAATATCTTCGTGAACTATCCGACCGAGGATGAGCATCTCAAGGCGCTCGAAGAACTGAAAAAACAGAATCGCGAGATCATCAACGCCGGGACCCTGGATCAATGGCTCCCACGTTCGTACATTCGATTGGCCGCGGCAGAGTCGGAGGTGGAATTTCTTGTGCCTTGCGACGAGCTGTTTCACCCCGCGCAACCGGAAGGCGGAGATGTGCTCTCGATCCTGACCTACGATTTCGCAAGCGCGACCGCCAACACGCACGCGCTTGGCGTTCTGGCATCCGGGCTGTCGCCCTATGCGACGACGGAGCGCTTGTACGTCGCGGGGACGATGATCGGCGTGCGGCGCGATCTCGGCCTGCTGCCCGCGTTCTATCCCGAGGCCAGCGGCGTGCATCGCTTCGACATCGCGCCCGAGACGGGCGTGGTGTCGTACGCCGCCTCGGCGCCCGTGCCCGGCTTCGTGCTCAACCCGTTCAGCATGGGGGAATACGACGGCTACCTGCGCGTCGCGTCGACCTATCCCACGGGAGTCGAAGGCGCCGTCGCCAGCGGCGTGTACGTTTACGACGCTTCGGACGGCGCATTGACGCCGACGGGTTTTGTCGAGGACATTGCGCCCGGCGAAGAGCTATACACCGCGCGCTTCATGGGCGACCGCGGCTATCTCGTCACTTATCCGATACCGTTTTCCGAGCTCGTTGACGGCGGATGGGTGGGCGAAAATCCCTGGGCGACCGAAGAGGATGAGGGAGACGGGGAAGGTTCATGCGATCCCCTGTTCACGCTCGATCTTGCGGACCCGTACGATCCGAAAGTCTTGGGCGAGCTCATCATTCCCGGATTCTCGACCTACCTCCATCCGCTTGGCGACGATCACCTGATGGCGATCGGCGAAGGGGGCGACGAATTCGGCGCGAACGGCGGTGTGGCGCTATCGATGTTTGACGTGAGCGACATGGCCGATCCGCGGCGCGTGCACTTTCTCGATCTCGGCGCGGCGGGCGTGACCTCGCAGGCCAAGCTCGAACACCACGCGTTTTTCTACTACGAACCGTACGATCTGCTCTCGATTCCGCTGGTGGATACGCAGTGGATCGGCGACGGCGGCTCGCCCGGCTTGTTCGCCGGCTTTCTCGCGTTTGACGTTTCCGTTGAAGACGGTTTCGACTTCATTGGCGAAATCGAACACACGCGCATCGGTGGCTGGTTCGGAGGCTTGGCTATACCCCTGCGTTCGGCGGTCATCGACAACGCGCTCTACACCCTGTCCACCAACGGCGTGAAGGTCACGAACCTCGATTCGTGGATTGACATCGCGAAGGTGCGGCTGCGCTGAGGAGAAAAGAGAAAAGAGAAAACGAGAAAAGAGACATTATGCGCGGCGTGCCGAGGCGAAACCGCTTCGGTGCGCCGCGTTTTTGCGATGACCTTTCAGTCTTTCGGTCTTCCAGCCTTCCAGTCTATTCCTTCCGGTACGGCGCAAGCGCCTCGGTGAGTCGCTCGTCGAAGCGCTCCGGGTGCGGCGCAAAATCGAGTTCGGTCTTGGCGCGTTCCACCGATCCATCGTTGTCGTAGCAAAGAATGTAGACGCCCATCTTCGTCATGAGCGGCGCGTCTTTCTTGCCCAACAAGCGCGCGATGGCCTCGGACGCGTACGCCGCGCCCTTGGCGGCAAAGCGCGGGAATGAGAGCTTCGGTGGCGCAAGTTCGAGCCGCGCGCAGATCGCCTCGGCCAGATCGCGGAACGTCCGCGCGTCGTCGTCGTCCACGTTGTAGGCGCGGCCTTTCGCGGCGTCCTTCTCGAGTGTCAGCCGCACGATCTGCACGGCGTTGGAGACGTGCGTCAGCCCGAGGCGCGCCTTGCCCCCCGCGATGTACGGAAGATTCTTTTTGCGGAATCCGTCGATGATCTTCGGGAAGAACTGCCCGTCGCGCGGGCCCCACACCATGCCGGGGCGGATCGTCGTCGCCTCGATCTCGCCGCGCTCGTGCGCGTCCCACGTCACGCGCTCGGCGTCCACCTTGCTCTCGCCGTAGAGCATGCCCGTCTTGCGCATTGGCGCGTCCTCGGAAATGGCGGTCAGGTGTTTGTCGCCATTGCCGTAAACGGACATGGAGCTGATCTGCACGAAACGGCGCACGCCGCCGCGGACGCACGCCGCGACGAGCCGCCGCGTGCCCTCGACATTCGTGTGGTGGAACTGCTCGCGCGTGCCCCACTCGCCGACCTTCGCCGCGCCGTGAACGACCGCATCCGCGCCGTCAAGCGCGCGATCGAGAGCGGCGTCATCCAGTAGGTCGCCGGTGACGATCGTGAAGCCATCGGCGGAAAACGGCAGGCGCGCCGGATCGCGCACGAGCAGCGTCACGTCGTGCCCGTCCGCGCGCAACGCCTCGGCGACGTGCGATCCGATGAAACCCGTCGCGCCCGTTAGCATGATGCGCATGCTCGTCTCCACGAGAAAAGAGCAAAGAGAAAAGAGGTTAACGCGAACGTGCTATCGAGGCGAGGGCTCTTGTCGGCGATGGCCCGGCCGCGCGCGCCCGCCGTGCCGTAGCCTTGGTGACGGCGGGTCAGGGAGCCGGTTTCATGCGAATCGCGAAAGGATCAAACGAAAAAGCGTCGCGAAGGCGGCGCGTCACTCGATCCCCAATCCTCGATCCTTAATCCTCGTTTATGCTTCCTCGACGCGCGTGAGTCCCATACGGGCAAGGTAAGCGGCGAGCTTTTCGTCGCCGGAGAGGAACGCGAGGTAGGGCAAAAGCCCCGCGCGATGCACGGAGGCGGCAAGCTCCGCGAGGCCGAGCATGTACACCTCACGCACCGAACGCAGGTCGATAACGATCCGCAGGCCGCCGTGGCAAATCCCTTCGAGGGCGCGAGTCGCGAGCGACCGCGCGACGAAAACATTCATCGTCGCCGGCGCCAGCAGAATCGACGTACCGGACATGCCGGGCGCGGCGGTGATTTGAAGGTCGTGTTCCATTTCGTGCGTGTGCGTCTTCATGGTCCGTCGGCTCCGGGAATTTTTCTGGTCTTTGGCGCTTTTCATGCGGGGGAATACCGCAAGCGACGTGCCAGTTATCGGCGAAGCCCATGACAAGGATGAGGCGAACGCGTAACGATTGGAAAACACTCCAATATTTCTTCGTCGTTGCGCAAGGGCGAAGCGAGCCGCCGCGTAACGCGCGGCCGTTTCGCGCGGTGCGGCCTTCGCACTTCGACACAAATCGGCATCGTGTTTTCCAAAAATGTAAAACCTGAAGGGGCGGCGCCGTCAGTGGCCGATGATGCGGCCGGCCTTCCATTCGCCGTACGCAAGCAGGTCTTTTTCGAAGAGCTTGAGCACGGCGGCGACGACGGCCGCGTCGTCGATCAGGCCGATGCCGGGTATGAAATCCGGCACCACGTCGAGCGGGTTGAGCACGTACAGCAACGCGAAGACGATTCCCGCGACCGTGCGATAGGGGATCTTGCGATACTGCCCGCCCCGGTAGTCGCGCACCATCGAGATCAGCAGCTTCACGTCATCGACGAAGCGGTAGAGCGGACCGCGCATCTTTTCCATGATGCGGTCCGGCGAGAGCAGCACCTCGTCGAGCTCGTGCTCCGAGACGTTCTGCGCGCCTCGTTCGATGAATTCGCGTTCGCTGGGTTCAGGCGCGTTCATACGGCCATCATCGCACAACGCATGCGACGGCGCGACCCGCGCATGTCACGGTGATTCCGAATTCACCGCGGAGGTTACCAGGGACACAGCGCGGCGAAGCCGCAAGCAAATTCATCGTGCCCGTGCCCGTGCCCGATGGAATAGTCTGGAAGGCTGAAAGACTGGAAGGCTGGAAGGTCATCGCAGGACGGCATCCGCGGATTTCGCAGACATTTTGTCTTTCACGCCGACGACGCGGCCCCGACCTTTATCTGCGATCGGCGTAATCTGCGGATAGAAAAAACTTCCCGTGAAAACAATCCCCCATTCAGAAAATCACCGTGAACCGAAGCACGCCCGCGTAGAACGTATAGACCTCGACCTGGTTGTCGACGTCCTCGCCGTGCGCGAATTCGAGATCGGTCGAGACGACGCCGGCCTTGGCGGCAAGGCCCAGCGTGGCGGATGCGCCGACGAACGCATCGACGCCGGCGATCGCGTTGCCGCCGAAGCCGTGCGTGTCCTCGGAGTCGTCCCGCGTGCCGCTGCCGGCGGGAAAGCGGGCCTCGTAAGTCGAAAGCACGATCATCGGCGCGAGCGCGACGTGCGCGGCGACAAAATCGCCCGTGATCCCGAAACGCGGGCCGAGCGATCCGGTGAGATGCGTCAGGGAAAGGGCGCCGTATCGGTCGCGCTCGGTCTCCTGGTGTTCGGAGTAAAGCACATCGATATCCAACGCGAGCCAATCGGTGAAGCCGTAGGTAATGTTCGCGCCGTACGCGAAGTCCGCGGCGAACAATTCGCCGAGCTTGCCGGTGAACGCCAGGCCGCCGACCTGGGGCGCGAGCGCGCCTTCGTCCGCCTCGACGGCGCGCGCGGGCGCGGCCGACGCAACAAGTCCGGCCACGACGGCGAGGACGAGAAGGTGTCGGACGAGAGGTTTCACGTGCGTCCTAGAAGGAGAACACCAGGCGCGCGGTCGCGGTGATCGCGACAAGGCCCGTGTCCACGATTTCCTGCACGCTGAAATATTCGTAGCGGAGCCGGGCGCCGAGCAGCACGCGGTCGAGCGTGGCGCCGCCCTCGGTTTCCCAGAGCGAAAAATCGGCGCCGCCGCCGATGTTGAGGTAGGGGTCCTGCTCCCAGATCTTTCCCGTCGCCGATTCCGGTTCGTATTTCATGATCGCGGCGCCGGCGCCCACGGAGATGTACGGCTGAATGCGGCGGCCGGTGAAAAAATAGCCGATGTTCGCCGAAAAGGTATCGACGTTGAGGTTGAAGACCTCGACGTCGTCGCTGTCCAGATCGTGCGTTTCGCCGTGGCTGCGGCTGTGCAGATAGCTGACGCCGAACGACACGTTGCGCGACCACGCGAAGTCGAAAATCTTCTCGATCGTGCCGCCGTACGCAAGGGCGGGACGCACGGTGATTTCGCGCGTGCCCGTTTGATAAAGATAGAGCCAGCGCCCGCCGCCTTCAGGCGACGGCATGAAACGCGTGTCCTTCGCCCACGCGCCGGGCGCGGCCAGAAGGATCAGCGTCGCGGCGACAAGGATCGCCGCTAGGCGCGAGGAGGTTTCGGTCAACGGCGGACCTTCCGCTTGGTGCCAAACGACGGCTTTCGCCGGCGCGATTCCCGGGAAAAAGCGCCCACACGTTATCCGATTCGCCCGCGAACGCAAATATGCGCAATGGAGGATCGAGGATTGAGGATTGAGGATCGAGTGCGAGCAAGCGATTGCCCGGGGCGATCTCGGGCGGTGGAAAAGCCGATTTTCGTCCGGGTTGTCGCCACCGTCGCCTGCGCCGTCCACTCAATCCTCAATCCTCGATCCTCAATCCTCGCGACAATCCTCGATCCTCGATCGTATTTGTGCTAATGATTCGCCATTCATTTGAGGGAGAATTTGAAGGTGCGTTCAAACACGAACATTCTGGCCGCGATGGTGGCGCTGCTTTTCGCGCTGTCGTTCGCGATCATCGCGTGCGTTCCCGATAGCGGCGACGACGACGATGACGACGACGGCGGCAGCGGCGGAGACGACGATGACGACGATGCCGCGGACGACGACGCCGCGGACGATGATTTCGGCGACGACGATTTTGACGGCACCGACGCCGCCGAGGAATGCGCCGGCGTGACCGAAGGCGAACCCGCGGAGGCCTGCCGCTCGTGCGTCGTGCAGTGCAATCTCGCTCGCCAATCCGGATTCGATCTGTCCGACGGCCCGTGCCTTGCCGAAAAGATCGTCGAGAACTGGGTGTGCGACGTGGTGCACGATCCGCGCGAGCCGGTGGATGACGTTCTCGAGAATCAGTGCGTGCAGTTTGGCGTCGTCGCCGAGCACCGGGTCGAGGTCACGCCCGACTGCGAGTTGGTGGGGCTGGAGTAAGGCCGGAAGTCGGAAAGACTGGAAGGCCGTCGCAACACGCCGTGCCCGCTCCCTGATGGTCGCGGTTCCAGCCCCTTTTTCTCCTCCGTGTTCTCCGTGGCTTCTCCGTGTGCCCGGTGTACCGCTGAATTGCGATGCCGCGAGCGGGCGCCGATAGTCGCGTAACGTGCTTGTTTCATCCGCTAATCGAAAAGCGTCTCCAGCGCGGCGCGCGGGTCGGGCGCGGCGGTGATCGGCCGGCCGACCACGATGAAGTCCGCGCCGGCGGCGATCGCCTCCGCGGGCGTCGTCACGCGCTTCTGGTCGTCCGCGTCCGCATCCCGCGGGCGCACGCCGGGCGTGACGATCAGGAACTCCTCGCCGCACACCTTGCGGATGACGGCCGCCTCCTTCGGCGAGCACACCACGCCGTCGAGCCCCGCGTTTTTCGCCATCAGCGCCAGGTGCACCGCCGGCGGGGTCGCGAGCGCCGTGATCGATTCCGGACCTTCGTCCTGATCCATGGCGTCGAGGTATTCCTTGGCGCGGCCGCGTTCGTATTTGGAGATCGCCTTCATGAGCCTCGGCATCACGTCGCCGGGCGAAAAGCGCTTGGGGTCCATCGTGTCGTAGATCGTCTCGAACTGAAACGCGCTGCCCACTTCGCCAAGCTCGCGCGCGTCCATGCTGGTCAGCACGGTGACGGCGATGACGAGCGGGCGCTTCTGACCCTCGGTCTCGGATTCGGGCGACTCGCCGAACTCGTCCGCGGCCTCGACGGCGGCCCGCATCATCTCGCGTCCGCCGAGCGCGTGGACGTTCATCATGCGCGCGCCGAGCTCGCACGCGGAACGCACCGCGCCCGCCACGGTGTTTGGGATATCGTGGTACTTGAGGTCGAGAAACACGCGATGCCCATCCTTGACCAGGTCGCTTACGATCTTCGGGCCGGCGGCGGTGAACAATTCGAGCCCGACCTTCACCGCGCCGACGCGGACGGTGTCGTCCTTGCCGCCGGCGAGCGCCGCGGCCCACTTGCGGGCCTGCTTCGGGTCGGGGGTATCCAGGGCAACGATGACGCGTTCGTAGGGAGTCAGGGTTTCCTCCGGGAAGTCTGGAAATTTTCGATTTCGATCGCGCGGCGCGGGGGCCGCGTCATTGGCTTTTTAGACCGGCGGTTTCGGAATGTCCGTTGACACCGGCGGGCGCAGCGCGTCCTCGACGATCGCCACGAGGCGCGCGGCGATCTCGCCGACCGGCACGCGCTCGGGCGCTTCGTCGGGTTTCGCGCGGAATTTCAGCTCGACCACGCCGTCGGCCAGCCCCTTGGCGCCGACGTTGACGCGCAGCGGGATGCCCAAAAGGTCCGCGTCCTTGAACTTCACGCCCGCGCGCTCGTCGCGGTCGTCGTACAATACGTCGATCCCCGCGTCGAGCAGCTCGCTGTAGAGACGTTCCGCGGCCCCGGCGACTTCGCCCTTCGGGTTGATCGCCGTGACGATGACGGAAAACGGCGCGATCGGGATCGGCCAGACGATGCCGTTTTCGTCGTGGTTCTGCTCGATCGATGCCGCCGCCGTGCGCCCGATGCCAAGGCCGTAGCAGCCCATCACCGCGGGCGCCTGCTCCCCGGTTTCAAGCTGCACGACGCACCCCATCGCCGCGGAATAGTTCGTGCCGAGCTTGAAGATGTGCCCGACCTCGATGCCGCGATCGACGCGAAGCTTCCCGCCCTCGCAGCGCGGGCACGGATCGCCCGCCGCCGCGTCGCGGATGTCCGCGTACAGGGTCGGCGTGAAGTCGCGGCCGGGATTGACGTTGACGTGGTGCGCGTCGGCCTTGTTCGCGCCGGTGACGCCATTTTCGACGCGTTCGATCTCGTAGTCGGCGATCGTCTTCACGGCAAGGCCGACCGGCCCGGCGAATCCGACGGGCGCGCCGGTCGCCTTTTCCGTGGTTTCCGGATCGGCCAGCGCGACCTCATCCGCGTCGAGCAGATTTTTCAGCTTGATCTCGTTGACCTCGCGATCGCCGCGCACCAGCACGGCGACGGTTTCGCCGTCGGCGATGTAGATCAACGTCTTGATGCAGCGGGCGGGCGCAACGGAAAGAAAACCGGCGATCTCCTCGATCGACTTCATATTCGGCGTCGCCACGGTTTCGAGCGCCTTCGGCTCTTCCCGCGACGCGGGCGCGGACGCGCGGTGCGTCACCGCCTTTTCGATATTCGCGGCGAAATCGCACGCCTCGCACGAGACGACGACGGATTCGCCCGTGTCGGCGAGCACCATGAATTCGGACGAAAACGACCCGCCGATCGTGCCGGAATCGGCCTCTACCGCGCGGAAGCGGAACCCGAAGCGGCGGAAGATGCGGTGGTACGCCACGCGCATCTTCTCGTAGCTTTCGTCCGCGCCGGCGTCGTTGGCGTCGAAGCTGTAGGCGTCCTTCATGATGAACTCGCGCCCGCGCATCAAGCCGAAGCGCGGGCGGATTTCGTCGCGGAATTTCGTATTGATCTGGTAGAGATTCACCGGCAGCTCGCGATAGCTGCGCACGTCGCGGCGGACGATGTTGGTGATGACCTCTTCCGCGGTCGGCGAGAAGCAGAACTCGCGCTCGTGCCGATCCTTGATACGCAGGAGTTCGGCGCCGTATTTCTGCCAGCGGCCGGACTCCTGCCACAGCTCCGCGGGCTGGATGACGGGCACGAGCACCTCGAGCGCGCCGGCGCGGTTCATCTCCTCGCGCACGATCGCCTCGACCTTGCGAAACACGCGCAGCCCGAGGGGCAGCACGTCGTAGATGCCCGCGGCGGTCTTGCGGATCATGCCCGCGCGCACCATGAGCTGGTGGCTGATCACCTCCGCCTCGGCGGGGTTCTCTTTGAGCGTCGGAATGAAGAATTGCGAGTAGCGCATGGGGGCCTTATAGGGGCGGGGATGGGGGCGCGTCAAATGCGAGGCGGTCAGCCCGTTACCCGTCGCGGTTTCGCAATGGACACGATGGACACCATGGACATGATGGACCGGACCCGTCGACTTTCCGCAACGCCAATCGACACCGCCCGCGACGGCGTTTCACTCAATCCTCTATCCTCGTCACAGCGCGCCATCCAGCAGATCATTCATCGCGGCGCGGTACGTTTCCTCCGCGCGGTAGCCCAGGCAGTAGCCTTCCTCGTAGAAGTCCGGATGGTCGAGTTCGTGGAAATCCGTTTTCGGCACCATGTAGCCGATTTCGTCGCCCGTGAGCGCCATGTGCATCGGCACGGCGATGTCGCGGCCGTCGAACACGCCCGTCATCGCGGGATAGTCAAACACGCCGTAGGTACCGCCGTAATCATGCGACGACGCCTCGCGCCCGATGATCGTCTCGGGGAACGTCTCGCCCGGCGAGGTGACAAGCACGATATCGCCGAGCCGCACGACGCCGATCTGCTCCCTGACGCACGGCATCAGGCCGCACGTCGCCGCGTCAAACAGGAGATCCTGCAATTCGTAATCGACAAGGCCGATGACAAACAGCGCGAGAAGGAACGGGTTCGTTCCGGGGATCGGCGTGTCGGCGACGCTCACCGCAAGCGTGGGCGCGGCGTCCGGCGTCGCCCCATCGAGCGCGTCCAGCGCGGCGTCGGCCAGAAGCCACCCGAGGCTGCGCGTTTTTTCCCACGTGCCTTCGCTCAAATAGACCTGCCCATTCCCGTCGATGATCCGGTCGCCGTTTTCGTCGAGCGCCGGCACCTTCACCCCAAGCGGCGTCGATAGCCCGCCGACCGCGCCCGTCAGATAAACCGCCGTGCCGCCGTCGAGCGACTCGATCCGATCGCGCAGATAACCGGGGAAGTCGGAGGTGAATTCCTTCGAGCCGATCACCACCTCCGGGTGCGTGTGCCAGTTGACGAGCGTCGCGACGACGCCGTCCTCGTCATCGACAAAGCGTGCGGCGGAATAATACGGAATGACGCGCACCGGCTTGCGCGAGTCGCGTTGAAGGAACGGATCGTTCGTGCCCGGATCGTCGAATGTCTCGGTGGCCGCCTGCATCGTCACCGGGACAAGCTCGGCCCAGATCGAAAGCACGAGCTCCACGATCGTCTCGTGCAGGAACTTGTTGTAGGTCGCGTCCGCGCCGGTGTGCAGATAATCCGGCCCCCAGATGCCCATCGTGTCCGGGCCTTCGTGGTTGTGCGTCGACTGGATCAGCACATGCGCGCCATCGAATCCCATCGCGTCGAGGTCGTCCTGAACGCGGCGGACGGGGCTGCGCGGCCAGCCCACGAGATCGAGACTGACGATGATCACGTGTTCGTCGCCCTGGGCCAGCGCCAGCGCGGAGGCGTACAGCTCGTCGTGCGTGCCGGTCGCGACGCGGTCTTGCGACGTGCCGCCCATGTAAAAAGGCTCGGGGTGATTCGTTTCGTTCGGCGTCACGACGATGCGGCCCGCCGCCGCGTAGAGCCGGCCGTCGTCGGGCGGGAAGTCGATCAGATCGTCGTCGCCGGTATCGTCGTCGCCCGTGTCGTCATCGGATGTATCGTCGTCGCCGGTGTCGTCATCGGACGCGTCGTCATCGATCGTGTCGTCGTCGGATGTATCGTCGTCGCTCGTGTCGTCATCGTCCGTGTCGTCATCACCCGTGTCGTCATCGCCGGTGTCATCGTCATCGGATGCGTCGTCATCACCCGCGTCGTCATCGGTGTCATCGTCGGCCGCATCGTCGTCCGAGGCGTCGTCGTCCACGCCCGGCAGGTCGCCGGTGTCCGCGTCGTCATCGTCGTCGCCGCACGAACAGCCGGCGGCAAACGCAAGTATCATCGCGAGAACGCAGAACGCGCCGCGCGAAATCATTGTCGTGGTCATGTTTCGTCCAGCCCGGCGAGCGCCGCGCGCAAGCCGGCCCAAGGCGGCCGTTAAAGGGGCCGCATTTTACGCGCGACGGTCCGCGGCATCAATGCGCCGGGATTCGACTCCAAACGCACCGTGGACAAAATGGACGATATGGACTTGAAGGACAGAATGGGCGTCGTGACCGGTCTCGTCGAAGCGCGCGATCGTCTTCGCCGCGATCTTCTCGCCGCGGGCGAAGCGGCGATCGCGAGCGTGCACGCGGGCGCGTGCGTGGCAGAGGCGCTGTCGCGCGACGGCAACGCGATTTTTGTGAATGGCGGCCGCATTGTGAGTCGGGCCGTCGATCGCGCCGTCATCGTCGCCGCCGGCAAGGCGGCGCGGCCGATGGCGGACGCCGCGCTCGCGAAACTCGGCGACATCGTGACCGAGGCGCTTGTCATCGCCCCGATGGACGACGAACAACCCGCGCCGGCCGATCCGCGCGTGCGCGTGATGGTCGGCGAGCATCCCGTGCCGGGCCGGGGGAGCCTGGCTGCCGCGCGCGCGGCGATGTCGATGGCGCGCGCGGCCGATGAAAAGACTTTTCTTCTCGTGCTGCTTTCCGGCGGTGCGTCGGCGCTGATGGCCGCACCGGCCGACTGGCTCTTCTTCGGCGAAAAACGCTCCCTTGTGCGCGCGCTCCTCGCGTCCGGCGCATCGATTTCGGAGGTCAACGCCGTTCGCCGGCGCGTGTCGTCCGTGAAGGGCGGGCGCCTGGCGATGGCCGCGCGGCGCACATCAATCGTGACGCTCGCGGTCTCCGACGTGCCTGGCGACGATCCGTGCGACATCGGTTCCGGTCCGACCGTGTTCGACGGCCCGCCTTGCTCGGAGGCGATCGCCGCGCTCATCCGATACGGGCTCGCCGGCGATTTTCCCTACATCCGGGAGATGCTGGGACGGGAATCGACACTTGAGATCGAACGGGTCGTCGCGGGTTCGCCGGCCGCGCCGTCGCTCGGGCCTTTCGCGGTCATCGCCACAAACGCCGGCGCGCGCAAGGCAGCGGCGGACGAACTTTCGCGGCGCGGGTACGTCGTGCGCGTCATCGACGATTGGCTCGACGACGCCGTCGCGGACGCGGCGGATCGGCTCGCGCGCGATTTCGACGCGCTCGCGTCCGGCGAACAATCGTGCGCGCTTGTCGCCGGCGGCGAGGTTCGCATCGGCGCGCGAAACGCGGCCGGCCGCGGCGGGCGCTGCACGGAACTGGCGGCGCATCTGGCGATGCGGATGGCGTCGATGCCCGGATCGGCGGTCCTCGCGCTTGCGACCGACGGCCGCGACGGCACAAGCGAAACCGGCGGGGCGATGGCGTTTGGCGACACGATCGCGCGTGCCCTGTCCGCGCGGATCGACGTCCACGGCGCGATCGCCCGGCACGATACGGCGCGGATCTTTACGCGGCTCGGCGACGCACTGCCCGTGCGCGTGACGGCGACGAACGTTGCGGATATCGTGGTGCTGGTGCGGCGAGGATCGGGGATTGAGGATTGAGGATCGAGTTGCCACCGCTTCAAGCGGGGTTGCCGTTCCCGGTTCAAGGGCTTACCGCTCTGCTCTCTCCGTGTACCGCCGGATGCGATGCGCGCGTTCAGCCCGCCGCCACCTTTGGCTCGACGAACTGCTCCTCCGGCTCCTCGGGCTCGCCAAGCTCGCGGGCAATCACGTTTCGCGCAAGGCGCGCGAGCTGGTGCGCGTCGAGCCCTTCGGGTTCGATCGGGTGGTGCCAGACGATCTCGGCGTCGCCCGGATACAACGCGTAGCGTTTGGGCGGGTTGATCGCGGCCGTACCCTTGAGCGTGACGGGCACGACAGGAACGTTCAGATGTTTGGCCAGATGAAACGCGCCCATCTTGAACGGTTGCAGGCGGCCGTTGCGCGTGCGCGTGCCTTCCGCGAACACCATGACCGAGCGCCGGCGGCGCTTGAGCTGCTCGCAGACGCGGTCCAGACGAGAAAAATCGGTGCGTCCCTTACGCCGGTCCACCGGCACGTGCCCGGTGATCGACAGCGCCCACCCAAATATCGGCACCTTGAACAGGTTCTTCTTGGCGAAAAAGCGGATCGGGACCGGGGATGAGATAAAGACGGCCGGAATGTCGATCGTGCTCAGGTGATTGCTGACGATGACGTAGCTTCGATTCGGGTCGAACGCGGGCGCCATGCGGCATGTCAGACGCAGTCCGCAGAGCCTCGCGGTGAAACGCGCCCAACGCAACGCGCAACGGTCGTGGATGTCCGAGTCGCGGCGAACGAGCGTCCCGGCGATCGCGACGGACCCGTAGTACACGGTGGCGGCCGCATAAAGGGGATACATCCAGCAAAAACGGAAATTCGGTATATTCATGGGTTCGCGGCGACGCCCGTTCGCGTGCCGGAGTCCGTTTGACAACGCGAAGGGGAATCGACTATATAACCCCGTCTTTTGGGCCGGAGCAAGTCATGAACAGCATCGATATGATTGAACGGGCGCAGGAAAAGCCCGCGCTGCCTTCCTTCGCGCCGGGCGACACCGTTCGCGTGAACGTCCGCATCACCGAGGGCGACAAGAGCCGCGTGCAGCCGTACGAGGGCGTGGTCATCGGCATCCGCAACCGCGTGAACCGCGGATCATTCACCGTGCGCAAGGTCAGCCACGGCGGCATTGGCGTGGAACGCACATTCCCGTTTTATTCGCCCGCCGTCGACTCGGTGGAGGTGGTGCGACACGGCGCCGTGCGCCGCGCGAAGCTCTACTACCTGCGCGAGTTGACCGGCAAGGCCGCGCGCATCCGCGAAAAGCGAATCCGGTAGGTTTCGAAACAATCCGAAACGCGAGCGGCCGGCGATACCCGCCGGCCGTTTTTGCGTGTGCGCGAAAAGTCAAACAAAAACGGCGCGCGAAATTCCGCGCGCCGTTTTTTTCGGTCGGACTCGACTAGTTGAGGAACACGTTGATAGCGACGCCCAGGCCGAAACGCCCGCTCGTCGTATCGTAGTCCGCCTCGGCCGTCGTGGTCGTCTCGGCACCCGTGGTCGGATCGACGGTTGTCGTGACGACGTCCGCGGTGCCCGACAGCGACTCGCCGCGGTAGAAGATCGACGGCGCGATGCCGACGGTTCGCGCAACCGCGATGTTGATGCCGAGGTCGCCGCGATAACCGAAGCCGCTCGCGGAGTCGGTCGTGTCCGTTCCGGTGTCCGGCGCGAAGTCGGTCGACTCGCTCGCGAAGCCGAAGAGGATGGCGACGAACGGATCGACGTACCCGCTCAGGTCGATGAAGTACGCGCCCTGAAGACCGATCAGGAAGTCCGTCACCGTCGTGACGTTGTCGGCGTCGTCCGTCATCTGAGTGTAGTCGAAGTCAAGGCCCAAGCCGATTTCAAGACCATCGATCACGAAGTAGCCGACGCGGGTCCCAAGGCCG
Organism: bacterium; assembly: GCA_019912885.1. Classification (NCBI taxonomy): domain Bacteria; species bacterium. Next base: position 19,575 of record JAIOHV010000069.1, on the reverse strand, counting down.
AACTCCGTGACGTCGGTTGTGGCATCCGGGCCTTTCTCCGGCGTCATGGTGTCCGAACCGAATGCGAGGTCGAGATTCGACCCGCCGGAGAGGAACCACGTGCCCTGATCGTACGAACTCTCGGCGGCAAACGCGGACGTCGCCAGGAGAACACCCAGCGAAACGGCCAAAAGAACCTTTACCAACTTGCCCATCTTATCACCTCCCAATGGTGGTACAAAAAAGCCTCGCGCAGGTTCGCGAACGCACCTCTCATCATCGGAATGTCAATACCTGCTTGAGCCTTTGTCGCGTAAGCATATCCATTTGCTTTCCGATGTCAAGCCAAAATTGAAGTAATCCCGCAGGTATATGCCATAACCACTGGAAATCACTGCAATTATTCGATTTTTTATGGCTTTTTGTCGCGCAATTTTACGCCTCATGACGCCGGTTTTGGAGCAAAAAGCGGAAAAATGCCGGGTCCCTTACGGGCTCCCGGCGTTTTCCGGTTCAGGCGGCGCCCCGATTGGTGCCGCTTTTTTCACGGTGTTTTCGTCAGATTCGCAATTCGGCCTCGAATTCGACCTTCAGATCGTCGATGTCCACGTCCACGTCCGTCGAGGAGGTGACCACCAAATTGCCCTGAAGATTTTCGCCGTCCATCAGGTTTTCGATTTGCGTGCGAAGGCGGCGCAGACCGTCGGGCACGACCAGCGCGTCGCCGGCCTTGATCGAGCGGCCCGGCTCCAGCCAGGTTTCAATGATGAGGTTGCCGTCGACGTTCGGATCGTCGCTGCCGACCGCCCACACGATGTGCACGGTCGAGTCGCCGTTGTTCCGGAACATGCCGGTCACGCTGGTGCTGACGACGCGCTGGAAGTTGTCCCGAGCGACTTGCGCGAACTCGGCCGGGATATGCACCACGCGCCCGAACGCCGGCGACGCGTCGAGGCGAAGATTGGCGACCTGCACCGAGTCCGCATTCACGCCCTCGGTATAGAGGATCACGTAGAAAACCGGATTCGTGTCGTTGTCGGCGAAGTACGACGCGATCTGGCTCGTCACCTCGTCGGGCGCCTGTTCAAAACCGACCGATCCCATGAGGTAGCGCGTTTCGCCCGCATCGAGGGGCACGGTGCCGATCAATACGGCCTGGGTCGCCGACGGATTCTTGTTCGGCGCGAAATAGACGTGAACGCGCCCGGGCGCGCCGGCGTAGTTCACCACCGTGCCCGAAACGGCCATCTCGACCTCGGAAAGGCCCGTCGCCTGCGCGAGCAGGTTTTCGGCCATCGTGCCGACGAACACCTCGTTCGCGACGACCGGCGCGGGTCCGCCCGCGAGGGCGTCATCGACCAGATCGAGCGTCATCGGCCCGCGCACCGGCTGGCCGTTGTAAATGCCATGATAGAAATCGACATTCTGCGTCCGCAGGTCGTCGATCGCTTCCTGGAGTTCGCCGCAACCCGTGATGGCGATCAGTACGGCCGCCATCGTGAGGAAAAGGATTTTGGTTCCGGATTCGTAACGCATGATTTTCACGCTCCCCTTGTGCCGCGTTTGCCAACGCGAAGTTCGTTCCGCGTGCATACCAGTGCGAGGAGCGTGCCAACAGGAAAATTGACGCCAAACGTCAATAAAAACAGTGCGTTACAGTTTTGGTTCGTGAGCTACGGCACACCGGGTGGGATTACGCGAAATCCGGTTTTTTCGCGGGACCGGAGATTTCGTAAGCGGCGGGCGCCGGCGGTCAGCCGGCCGAATCGCGGCGGAATTCAAAGCTGAAGTCCGGCAGTTCGATGCGGTCGCCGTTTTTGAGGAAGGATTCGACCATCTCGCGTTCGTTCAGGCGGACGTTTTCGACCTCGGAATCGCGCTTGTGAACGCGAAGGCGATCCTCGCCGCGCCTTCGCTCGATAACAAAGGCGACGTGTGGAACGTACTCGCCTTCAAGGCGCCAGTCGCACTCCGGCCCGCTGCCGACGGTGAACGCGGAACCCTCGACGGTCGATAGATCGCGTTCGTTCTGGCCGGCGAGGCCGCGCGTCATGACGAGGGTGCCGCCGATATCCCCGATCCGGGGCGGCTTGAAGACCGTCTTGCGCAACACGACGGCCGCCGCCGCCGCGATCGCCAGAATCGCCCCGAGAATGATGAGGTAAAACGGGAGATCGGAAACGGCGGTGTATCGGAATTGGAGGCGTCGCCGGGCGGCATCGCCGGCGAAGACGTGCATCGGCTTTTCGGACACCAGATCGATCGCCGTGTCCACGACGCGCGGCTCGTCCGGGGGCAGGAAATGGACGATGTACGTACCGGGGTTCGCCGCACCGCCCGCCGAAACGGGGCCGTCAGGCCCGTCGATGCGCACGGTGTTGATGTCGAACTCGACGCGAATCGCGGGTTCAATGACAAACTCGTCTCCCGCGACCGCGATCGTCACGGGCGGGATCGCGTCGTCTTTCACCTTGCGCAACGGCCACTCGCCAAGGTCGTAAACGCCGTCGTCCCCGGCGTCAGGCGCCTGGACCGTCACATCGATGCGGCCGGTCGGCGGATTCAGATCGACGTGCAGATAGATCACAAGCTCGGGCGAGCCGCTCGCCAAAAACAACGCCGGCGGCGCGCCGGCGCCGGCCGCCGTCAGGTGTACCCGCGCGGACAGGCGCTTGACGTCCTTTTCGATCAGGGTGCGAAGTCCGGTGAGAGTCGGCGACAGTTTCGCTCCCGCGCCGGCGAACGGCGGCGTAAACGTCGCATCATCCGCGGCGATACCCGCGCCCGCCGGCCAATCGTTGATGCGCGTCGGCTCCATCGACGCTTCGATCGACGCCGCATCGCCGTGGATGGAGAAACCGGACAGGTCAAGCGGGATCGACTCGCCGATCAGGCCCTTCAACGCCGCGGCGCCGACGTTCACCTCGATCGCCAGGCTCGACGGAACGAGCATGCTCTCCACGGGCGGCAAATCCTTGAGTTTGTACACGCCAAGGCCGTCGGCCGTCTGCGCGATTTTGCGCTCGGAGCGAAACTCCTCCTCCACCTCGTTGTCGGGCAGCTTGCCCTCGGCGTAGACCTTGGTCAGCCAGAAGCGGCCTTCCATTTCGCTCCGGTGCAGTTCGACGCCCTGCACAAGATGCGCGAACAGCGCCGAACGCACGTGGTTTCGGCTGTCGGTGAGCGCCATCAGCTTGTGGATGCGCTTTTCGAGATAGGCCGCGCGCTTTTCGGGATCGCCGGGGACGCGGTTTCGCAGGTAGTTCAGGCCCTCGACGATCGCCTCGTAACTCGCGGAGGTGAAAAAATCGCGCTCGGCCGCCGCTTTTTCAAGACCGGGCCACGGCACGAGCTCGGTCTGCCGCGGCGAATAGGCCGGCAGCCATTCGGCGCTCGAAAGTTTGCCGGCCTCGGGCGGCGGCGCGAATCGCGGCGGGTCGAGATAGGCGGCGAGACGGCCCGCGTCGGCGTCGTCACGGATCGCGAAAACGCGCCACGGATCGAACGGGCCGTCGGCGTCGAAATCGACGATTCCGCGCGCGTACGGCACGACGAGCACATCGACCGGCTTGGGTTGCGCGCGCACCTCCGCGACGATGCGATCGACGATGCCGGGCATGACGTTGTCGGTGCGGATGTCGTGGAAACAGCGGGGACATCCGACGTTCGAATTCGTGACATCCACCATGTACATGAAAAGGGGAACCGGCGGCGTGTCCTGCGCCGCGGACATCGAAGGCGCGGCGACGAGAATCGCGGCGATCGCGGCAATGAAGCGGACGGCGCGCGGCAAAGGGAAACGGGCTCCTTGGGATCGTTTGAGCGATTCGAGTGTACCGATGCCGGGGCGCGCGTACAATGAGGCAAAATACGCCCCGCGCGTTTGGGCGGGCGATCGAATCGGCCGTGCGGACGCACCCGGGCGCGCCGCCGCTTGCGTGCCCGCGCGAATCCGCGTCATATCGCGGCGTGCCAAGGCGATGGATCGACAACGCGCCGGCGTCCCGGGCGCGCCTGGACCGGGTTGCGCTTTTCGCGGCGGCGCCGTTTTTCGCCCTCGGCGTCGCGCTTCGATTTCGCATCGCGAATTGGCCGCTTGAAAAACTCGTTTCGACCTTCGTCGCGGATGACGCGTTTTATTACACCGAGATCGCCCGCCACATCGTTGCCGGCCACGGCCCGACGTTCGACGGTGTCAATCTCACCAACGGTTTTCACCCGCTGTGGATGCTGTTTTCGGTCGTGGCGCAATATGCCGCCGGCCCTGACCCCGAGCGCGTGCTGCGCGTATTGCTATACGGAGCAGCGGTGTGCGCGGCGATCGCCGGCGTGCTGCTGTGGTTTCTCGCGCGGCGCGTCGTGGCGCCCGAATCGGCGCTCGCTCCCGCCGCATTGATGGCCGTCTGGGGGCTCAACGCCAACATCGCCGGCGCGGAAATGATGGGCGTCGAGGCGCCGCTCGCGCTGGTTTTCGTCCTGCTCGCGACCTTTCGGCACGCCGCCTTGCGCGACGCGATGACGCCGCGCCGCGCGGCGGGGATCGGCGCGATCGCGGGGCTCGCGTTTCTGGCGCGCACCGACGCGGGCGTGTTCGCGCTCCTTCTCGGCGTCGCCGTTTTTATCGACGCGCGGCGCGCCGCGTCAGCCGCCGGCGATGTCAAAGCGACCGGCGCCGTGTGGTTTCGCGCGACGCTCGCGTACGGAACGACGTTCGTGCTTGTAGCCGCGCCGTGGTTCGCGTGGAACCTGGCGCGATTCGGCACGATCTGGCAGGACTCCGGCCGCGTGCTTTTGGCGCGCGAGCGCGCAATCTTCGCGGATTCGGGGATGACACTCCTTTCGCATCTCGCGTCGGCCGCGCGGCGTGGATTCGAAAACGAGTTCGCCGGCGTGTACGGCGGCATCTCCTCCACGGCGGCGTTTGCAATCGTCGCGATGATGGCCATTCTCGTCATCGCCATGCGGCTTTCCGGCCGGCGCGCGCCAGGCGGTCTACCCGGGCCGCTTGTCGCGTTTGGCGCGTTCGTGTGGTTTTTTTACGTTCTTTATTTCTGGCAGCAGAAGGCGTGGTATTTCCTTCCGGTTCACGCGGTGGCCGCGCTTTTCGCCGCGCGCGGCGGCGCGTATATCGAGGTCGTTTCCGCGCGGCGCGAGTCGGCGCCGTGGCGAGCCGGCCTTGCGGCCGGTGTTCCGGCGCTCGCCGTCGCGCTGTTATATATCCCCGCGCAGCGGAGCGTTTTGGCGCAGGGCATCCACCCGTGGCAGTCCGTGTATCTGAAGGTTTCGCGGGATATCGCGGGCGGGCGCGTCGCGGGCCTTTCCGCCGACGCCGTTCTCGGCGCGTTCAACGCGGGCATCCACGGCGCGTTTTCCGGGCGGCGCGTCGTCAATCTTGACGGTGTGGTGAACCCCCATATCATCGGCGCCATGCGCGAGCGCCGTTTCATGCAATACGTCCGCGAGGCCGGCGTCGACGTCATCGTCGATCACCGGAACCTCATCCTGACGTACGAGATCTTCAGCGCGCCCGGAGCGCTCGCGCCGCTTCGCCGCCTGGCGGCCTACGAAAGCGGCACGCCCGCGGGCGACGTGCTCGTTTTGGCCGTGCCGCCATTGGATGCGCCGTGAGCGCCGCCGCCGCGCTCGCCCTTTTTGTCGCCGGCGTCGCGCTTGTCGCCGGCGCGCTCGAATATTCGCACCGGCGCGAGGGCCTCGCCGCCGGGCTTGTCGCGCTCGCCGCGCCGGTCGGGTTTCTTGCCGCCGTGGCCGGGCTCGTTGCGTTTTTCGTGCCGGGTTTTTTCGGCTAGATGCCCGCTTACGATCTGCTTGCCGCGGCGTTCGGCGCCGAGTTCGTGGCCGACCCGCTGTTTTTCGCGTTTCTCGCGTCGGCCGCGTTCGCGTTCGGCGCGGTGATCGGCAGTTTTCTCAACGTGTGCGTCGCGCGCCTGCCGGCCATGTCGCTTGTGCATCAGTACCGCAAGGGCAACGAAGCCGTGCGACGCGAGCTGGCCGAAGCCATCGACGAGGACGCGGCCTCGGGGCGCGCGCGGCTCGAGGAGATGGTGCGCGAGAATGTGAACCTTTCGCGTCCACGCTCGCGCTGCCCCAACTGCAAAAATCCCGTCGCGTGGTACGACAACGTGCCGATCGCAAGCTGGCTCGTGTTGCACGCGCGGTGCCGTCATTGCGCCGAACGCATCTCGCCGGTCTATCCGCTCGTCGAGCTCGCAAGCGGCCTTTTCGCGGCGTACGCGCTTCTCGCGTTCGGACCCATCGTCGGGCCGATCTACTTTCTCGTGTTCGCCGCGCTCGTTGTCGTGACGGGCGTCGATCTTCTGATCTTCGAAATCCCGGACGAGGTCGTTCTGCCGGGCACGGTGATTGGGCTCGTCGCCGTCGCGGTGCTGCCGATTTCGTACACCGACGCGCTTGTCGGCATCGCGCTTGGCGCGGGCGTGCCGTACGCGCTCGGCAAGATCTATTTGCTCATCGCGAAAAAAGAGGGCATGGGATTTGGCGACGTGAAGCTTCTGGCGATGATCGGCGCGTTTTTCGGCTGGCGCGGCGTGCTCGTCACGCTACTGATCGCGTCGCTGACCGGTTCGATCGTCGGCATCTCGCTCATGATCGCGCGGCGTCACCGGCGCGGCGAACCGATTCCGTTCGGTCCGTTCCTCGCGCTTGGCGCGTTCGTTCACATGAACGTGGGACCGCAATTGCTCGACTGGTACCTGACGCAGTTTCGCGGGTAGTTCACGGCGTCAGGGCCGCAAACGTAGACGCGCCAGCGGCGCGGCGAAGTGCGCGGTCGATCCCGCCCTGGCATCGCCGCTTACGCAGACCGTCCATGCCAGCGCGTGTCCAACCGCGCACTCCGTCGCCTACGGCGACTTCGTTTGCGGCTCCGACGTCGCCGACTGTAAGGTGTGGCCTTACTCCAGCCCCGTCGCGCTGATTTCGCACCCGTCGACACGCAGGTCGAAGCGGCAGACGCGCGGCGCGTCGCCGTCCGGCGCGGTGACGACGGAAAGTCGGACGACCTCGGTGCATTCTTCGTACTCGACGCGCATCGTGAAGGGGCTGCGCCCGCGGATCATGTTGAAGCAGCCGCCGTTTTCGCCGCCGCGCAGATAATACGTGCTGTCGAAATCCAGCATGATCTCGCCAAAGATTTCGTAATACGTCTGTTCGTCGTTCGCGAGCATGGCGTCGATATCGAGCACGCTCACGAGATCCTCGCACGAGCCGGGATCGAGGTCGAACTCGACGCCGATGAGATTCCGATCGACGACCGGGCAGGTCAGCGGGTCGCCGTCGTCGTCGTCGTCGCCGCCGTCGCCCTCGCAACCGGGCGCGGCGAAAAACGCGAGCGCGACAAAAAGCGCGGCGATCAAGACCGGGAAAAGAAACGTACGGGCGGGCGTCATGCGCAAATGATAACGCCGGTCGCCGCCGGGCGAAAGGCTGAAAGGTCGTCGCCGAAGCCCCTTCGAAAACGCGATGGACATTATGGACATTATGGACGTAATGGACATCCCTTCAGCTTTCAGCCTACCAGCCTTTTGTTTCCTCCGTGTCCTCCGTGTCTCCTCCGTGACCTCCGCGTACCGCCAAAAAAAATCGTCCTCCATGCAACCGGGACCTGTTTCGCGGGTTCATAACGGACAGAGCGCGAAACGAAACACAAGAAAATCGAGGAGGCAGCGATGAACCCTTATCGCATGCATGCGGCCGAGTCTCGCCATTTGTCGGCGCGCATCCGCAAACCCATGTTCGGGAATCTTTTTTTCGATATCGCGATCCGCGTTTTGCTGTTGATCGCGGTGATCGCCCTGATCGCCCTGGCGCTTCCGGGCGCGGCCCGCGCGGCCGATTTGCCCGGCGGCGCCGTGACGATTCCGTGGAACGACTTCCAGAAAATTCTCACGCAGCTTCAGCCGCAACCGACGCCCGATCCGGAACCGCCCGTCGAGTTCACCATCGGCCGCGGCACGCTTTCGGGCACGCTTGTCGACGACAGACTCGACGTGCGCGCGACGTATCCGCTCTCCGTGCCCAAAAAGGGCTGGGCGATGGTGCCGCTTGTCGCCGCGAGCGCGCCGGTGGTGGAGGTGCTGCTCGACGGCAAGCCCGCGAGCGTGCGCGACGACGGCGGCATGATCGCCCTTGTCGTCAAGGGGCCGAGCGAACATGAATTGAGCTTCCGCTTTCGCGCGACGGCGACGATGCGCCCCGGGCCGGGCGCCGTTTCTTTGCCGCTGCCGCGAGCGGCGGGGCAGGTGCTCAAGCTCGATGTCGGCGCGCGCGTCTCGGACGTGACCGCGGACGGCGCGACGGTCTCGCGCGAGGGCAAGGCGATCGTCGCCATACTGACGGGCGACCACCTCACCTTGCGCTACAACGTCGCGGTCGAGTCGGGCCAGGCGGTCGCCGCGCGCCCCGCGAAGATCGACGTCGAGACGCACACGCTCGTTTCCATCGACGAGGGCTTCGTGCGCGCGGTGGCGAACGTGGCGTACACGGTGCGTCACGCGCCGGTGACGCGCTTTTCGCTCGCGGTGCCTGACGGCTACGAGGTGGCGGACGCGACCGGAACGTCGCTGGCCGCGTGGCGCGTCGAGGAGGGCAAACTCGTCGTGGATGTCGGCTACGAGGTCACCGGCGACTACGCGCTGACGGTGGTGCTCGAACGCACGACCGAAGGCAAGGCGTTCGACTTTCCGCTGCCGGCGCTCGACGCGCTGGACGCCGAGCGCGAGCGCGGATTCGTCGCCGTGCAGGCGACCGGCGGCGTGCAGGTGGAGATCGCGAGCGAAGGCGATCTGACGCCGGTCGATCCGAAGGAGCTGCCCGACGCGCTGCGAGCCGGAGCGACCAATCCCATCGTGCTCGCGTTCAAGGCGATGAAGCAGCCGGCAAGCGCGACGCTCGCGGTGAAACGGCACGAGACGCATGCCGTGCTCGCCGCGGCGATCGATTCGGCCAACTACGTCGTGCAACTGACCGACGACGGCGACGCGGTGACGCAAGCCTCGTACATGGTTCGCAACAATCGCCAGCAATTTCTCGCGATCGAGCTGCCCGGCGGCAAGGCGACGACGTTGTGGAGCAGCTTCGTGGGCGGGCGGCCGGTGAAACCGAGCGTCGGCGAGGACGGCCGCATCCTTCTGCCGCTGGAAAAAAGCGGCTACGTCGGCCAGCAGCTTTCCACGTTCGAGGTCGAGGTCATCTACCACACGCGGCTGCCCGAAAACATCGGCTACGCGGGCACGCTCGATCTGGCGCTGCCGAAGGTCGATCTGCCGGTGTCGCAGTCGGCGCTGTCGGTCTTCGCGCCAGAGCGATTCCGTTACGCGCGTCTTTCCGGCTCGATGCGCGACGCGCACCGCGCCGTTCCCGCGACGGCGACCTTTGCCTTCCGTCCGGCGGAAGAGGCCGATGTCGTGGGCGACGAAGGATTCGCCATGAACCAGCCGATGGGGGCGGCCCAAAGCGCCCTCGGCGGCCGGATGGAGGCCAAGGACGAGGTGACGCGGCTGGACAAGCGTCAGATGGAGGCGGAGTACAACTTCCAGTCGCGCATTCGCGCCGCGCGAGAAGCCACAAGCGAACAGGGAGCGCTGCCGGCGAAGTTCGTCGTGCCGCGCGCGGGCGTGGCGCTGCGTTTTTCGGAGCTGCTGACGATCGGTCAGGCGCCAACGCTCACCCTCGGCTATGCAGCGATGTGGATGCGCGATCTGTTCGGCTATCTCGCGCTCGCGGCCGCTTTCCTGTTCGCGGTCAACGTCGTGCGTCTTTATAACGCGGGCCGGCGCGGGCGCGGTTTCGCGGGCGGCGGCCTGGCCGGCCTGATCGCGTTCGCGTCCGCGGGCGCGGCGCCGTTTGTCATCGCGGGGCTTTGCGCGGGCGCGTTTTTCGTGACGGGGCGTTATGTCGCCGCGCGCGTTCGCGTGATGCACGCCTTCCGCTCGGCCGCGCATGACGCGCCATCGAACGCCGAGGTTTCCGCGACGTAAGATTCACGAATCCGCGAGCGTCCCGGCGTCGTCCCGCTCCGAGCGGGGGGCGGCGCCAAACACAGAGGGCGGCGGGCGCAAGAGGCCCGCCGCCCGATTCCTTTCGGACGCGCGCCGATTTGCCGCCCGTTGCCGCAAGCCGCCGCGATATCGCGCGCGCCGCGCCGCGGCTATAATTTCGCGCGGTATTTTTGAATCATATCCGAAAGGCGGGGAATTGCAGGACCGGTCGCGTATTCCAGCCCGCGCGGAGCCTCGATCGTGACGCGGCGTCGTTTGCCGATCGGCGTTCGCGTGGCGTTCGCGTTTGTCGTGGTGTTCGCGGGCGCGGCCGTCGCCGCGCAGATTCAATACGCATTTTTCACGCATTGGCTCGACGGCGTTCTGGCGAACGCGCGCTCCGGCCGTTTTGCCGAAACCGAATCCCGCAAAATATTGTTCATGGGCGACTCGTTCACCGAGGGGCGTCACGCCGAATCGCACGTGGGTTACTGGGCGTATCTGCCGGATCGCGCGAAACGGACGGGATACGAAACGCCGGTCGAGACGGTGAACATCGCCGTCGCCGGATCGACGACGCTGTCGCAGATTCGCCAACTGGAGTCGTTTCTGGATGAGTCGAAGCAGACGCCGGACGACATCATGATCATCTCATCCGTAAACAATCCGGACTCCGTGGAATTTCATCGCGCGTATCTCGGATCGAATGCCGGCGCCGGCGCGCCGGCGTGGCTTCGCCTGGCGTACCGGCTGCCACGCGCTTGGATCTTTTCGATCAACATGCTCGGGCGCATTCCGATCTGGTCGAATCCCGAGCGCGCGGATTGTTTTTTCGGATGCCAGAATTTCGTGATCGAGGCGCTCGACATCTCGCGCACGGCCGAGCCGTATCTCGATTTCATCGTCGCCGAGACGGGGCGCCTGCTCGGCCGGATCGCGGACATCGCGCGAGCGCGGGGGATCCGCCTGCTCGCGGGGACGTATATCGGCGAAAATTCGGTCGATACCGCCGCGGCGGCGGAAGCGCTCGGGATTTCGTATCTGGTCCTCAACGATCCCGCGACGGTTCAGTGGTTTCGCGAACGGGGGTATTTTCTTGCCGACGGATGGCACCTGAACGACGCGGGACAAAAGCAGCTCGCGGCCATATTTCTGGACTGGCACCGGCGACTCGGCGCCCCCGGCGAGCCGGCGACGTTTGTCGCCCTACCGCCCTTTCTCGCGCCGTGATGCGAGGCGGACGATGATTTTGCGCGAGGTGCGTGTGCAGCGCCTCTTCTGGTTCCGCCTGCCCCGGCGACTGCTGGCGATGGTTTTCGGATTCGCGCTCGGCGTCGTGGCCGCGGAGATCGCGGTGCGCCTGTTCGCGCTCGACATCCGCGTCGCCGAGACGTTGATGTATTACCAGGACGTCGATAAGTCGGTTCACATGGCGGATCCCGATCCGCGTCTGTTTTTCCGCCTGAAACCGGGCGCCGTTTATGAACACGAGGTTCCGAAATACCGCGTGACGGTCAACCGCCACGGCGCGCGCGGAACGGAATACACGGCCGTCAAGCCGCCGGGCGTGTTTCGCATCGCGGCGCTCGGCGGATCGAACGTTTACGGCGCGCAGCTTGACGACAACGAAACCTGGCCCGCGCGGCTTGACCAACGCCTGAACGCGGACGAGCCCGGGCGCTTTGAGGTCTGGAATTTCGGCATCTCGGCGTACAACCAGGAGCAGATGGGCGTCCTCGGGCGCGAAGTGCTGGACCGCTTCGAGCCGGACCTCGTCATCTTCGCGCCGTCGAACGCCAACGGAAACGCGATGCTGCCGGGCACCGATCTGGGGCCGTATATCGAGCGCGATCCCGAGATCATGACGCGGCTGATTCGCGCCTTCGGCCGCATCGACGGATACCGGTATCCGACGCCCCGGCAGATGCGCCTGATGGAACGGATTCGCCTTTATCGCCTGGCGATTTTCGGTTTCACCCGCTTTCACGATCGCGGATGGGATGACGATCCGTTGCATCAGATCAACGGGGTGAAGGAGTACGACCGGCTCGTTCGGGCCGCGCGCGGCCGGGCGCGCCTGGTGTTGTTTTTCTGCCCCGCCGCGCACCGCCACCTTTTTACCGATTACCTCCACCACCCGGACATTCCTGTATACGATCTATCCGCCGACGACATGCCCGACGAATACCGTAACATCCACCCGCCGGACTACGTCATGGTGTGGTATGCCGAACACGTCGCGACGTGGTTGCGCGACCAGGGACTTCTTGCACCGTCGGAGGCGCCGTGACGATCGCCGATGCGCGCACCGTCGGACGCGGACGACGATGATGGGACGATCGCCGCGCGCCAAGCGGATCTTCGTCGCACGATTGCCGCGGCGCGCGTTGGCATTCGCCTTCGGTTGCGTCGCCGCGTTGTTGGTCGCCGAGATCGGCGTGCGCGCGCTCGCGATCGATATCGGCATGGCGGAGTTGCTGATGTTCTATCAGGACGTCGATTCCAAGGCGCACGTTCCCGATCCGGACCCGCGATTGTTTTTTCGCCTGAAACCGGGCGCCGTCATCGAGCGCGGCAACCCGCGCCGGCGCGTCACCATCAACCGGCACGGAGCGCGCGGAACCGAATACACCGACATCAAGCCGCCGGGCGTGTTTCGTATCGTCGCCGTGGGCGGCTCCAATGTGTACGGCGTCCGGCTTGACGATACCCAGACGTGGCCGGCGCGCCTCGAGGAGCGCCTCAACGCGGGCGAACCGGGGCGCTACGAAGTCTGGAATTTCGGCACGGCCGCGTATGGCTCGGAGTCGATGGCCGTCGTCGCGCACGAGGCGCTTGGGAAGTATTCGCCCGATCTCATCATTTTCGCGATGTCAAACGTGACCGGCCCGACGATGCTTCCCGGAACCCGGCTCGCGCCGTACGTGGAACGCGATCCGACCATCATGACGCGGCTTTTAAACGTGCTCGGCGAAATTCCCGGCGAGCGAAAGCCGACGCCCGCCACGCTTCGCGCCGCCGGCGCGGTGAGGATTTACCGACTCGCGCTTCTCACGCGCTTGCTGGTGGCCGGAAAGGGATGGGGCGTCGATCCCACGCACGAAGCGAACGGCGTTCGCGAGTACAAGCGGCTTCTGGAGGCCGCCCGGGATCGCGCGCGGGTGGTATTGTTTTTTTGCCCCGGGGCCGATCCGTTGCAATTTCGCCGATACCGATCGGCCGCCGACATTCCCGAATTCGTTCTGACAGCCGGCGGCAAGCCGGCGGAGTACCTCGATCTCCATCCGCCGGCGTACGTCATGACCTGGTATGCCGAACACCTTGCGGCGTGGTTGCGCGACAATGGGCATCTTGAACCGCTTCCCTGAGCCGGCACCCGGCGCGGACGCGAATGCGTCGTCGAGGCGGCGGGCTATCGCCGCCTTGAGCCTGACGATCGCCGCGCTCGTGGCGATGAACGCCTATGTCGTCGTGGACGAAGAGCTGAACGTTCGCGGTTTTCCGCATCTCTATCACGTTACCGCCTTGCAGAAGTATTTCGGGTTGACCGAGACGCAGTTGCGCGCGACGGACAACGATTTTGCCGTCGATACGATGGGCAACAACTGGCGATTCAGCCCGCTCTACGCGGCTTCGACCCTCGCCATGCGCATCGGCGGAACATCGATCGAGGCGATTCGCCTGTCGGGGCAGGTGTTTCTTGTCGGTATCTTCGTTTGCGCACTGGCGATCGGGCGCAAGCGGTTTGCGTTTTCGGATCGCCTCATCGTCGCGACGGCGGTCGCGGTGACGCCGTCGGTGCTTTCGATGTCGCGCGAGATCGAGGACCACAACCTGCACGTACTCGTGCTCGTGCTGGCCGCGATGAATCTGGATGACCGGGACAACCGGCGTTCGCGCGATCTTCCGCTACCGTTTTATTTTTTGCCGGCGATCGATGTGCTGGTCACGCACATGTTCACGAACGCCGTGGTCGCCATGATCAGCTTCGCGGCGATGTACGCGGCGTTTATCGTGCCGGCGGTCCGTTCGTCGCCGAAAAAGGTGCTCGCGCACGAGTCCTGGCGGGTGGCGCTTTCGGCGGTCGCGCTCGCGGCGGCGCTCGTCGTCCGGTTCGGCGCGCAGTCCCTTTACATCACGCTGATGTATTACGGCGAGGAGACGAACCAGGCCGTCGCCGCGCACCTACCGCGCCATCCGCTGGCCTATCCGCAGGCGCTGTTTTTCGGCGCCGTCGGGCTCGGCCTGACGCTCGCGGCCGTTCCCGCGCTGTGGAAGCGGTATCGATTCGAGGGTTTCTGGGTGTATGGCGCCTGGGCGCTGGCGCCGCTTGCCGTGCTTTCTCTGATGGCAAAAAAACACAACAACTACGTCTGGTACGCGGCGCCGGCCGTCGCGATCATCGCGGCGCGTGTGTCATGGCACTTGCCGCGGCGCATCAAGATCGCGATTCCGGCGCTTCTCCTCCTTTCGGCGGCCGGGCGGCACCTTTGCGACATCACGCCCGCGGAGGACTGGATCGACCGCCAAGTGTACTACCACGGAGTCTACGCCGATCTGACGGCGCGCCTCTACATCGAGCCCGATATCGTTGCCGCATACGCGCGCGAGATCGAACAGCTCGACCAGAGCTGCGATCGCCCCGGGCGCGCGATCTTGTTGTTCGGCAACGCCTCGGAAAACTTCGTTCTGGTGTTGAACTTCGTGATGCTGCGCGACGATCCGACGCGCGAGACGTTCGGGATCAGCCCGGAGGTCAGGCGCTATCCCCGCTCGCTCGCGGCCGTGGAACTTCTGCATCCCGTGCTTTCGGATGTGCCCGCGCGTTCGTACTTTCATTCCGACGACCAGGACCGCGTTCGCCGCGTGCTGCGCAAATCGCACGTGCCGGCGGACTTGGGGGCGGACTTGCGCTTGTGGTGCCCGAAAAGCCCCGGCATCGCCGCGGCGTTGCCATGATTCGCGCGTCGCTGCAAAGGCGCGTGGCCGCCGTGGTGCTACCGATCGTCGCGCTTATCGGGATCAACGTGTTCGTCACGCTGACCGACGGTCCGGGAGTTCGCGGGTTTCCCCACCCCAATCAGCTCACGGCGTTGCACAAATACATGGGGTTTACCGAGGAGGTGCTTCGCGCGTCCGACAATCAATTTTCCGTCGATACGCAAAACAACAACTGGCGATTCAGCGTCGCCTATGCCGCGTCGTCGGCGGTGGCGGCGATCGCCGGTCCCTCCGTTCGGACGATGCGTCTTTCGGGGCAAATCTTTCTGGTCGCGATCTACTTCGCCGCGCTGGCGATCGGGCGCAAGCGCCTTGCGCTTTTGGACCGGGTGATCGTCGCGACCGCGGTCGCGTCAACACCCGTCGTCATGTCCATGTCGCGCGTGATCGAGGGGCATAACGTCCACGCGCTCATTCTCCTGCTCGCGGCGGGGTGGCTTGACCGCGGCGACGAGCCTAACGCGCGGCGGCCGGCGTGGCCGCTCTACTTTCTGCCCGCGGTCGACGCGCTTATGGCCCATACCTTCACGAATTTCGTTATCGCCATGATGAGCTTCGCGGCCATCTACCTGGTGTATCTCGTGCAAATCGCGCGGATCGCGCCGTCGCTTGCGCTTCGCCGCGAAGCGCCGTGGATCGCCGCGGGAGCTGTCGCGGCGGTGACGGCGATCGTCGTGCGCTTTGGCGTGGACCGGCTTGCGATCATGATTCCGTATTACGGCATCGAAATGGATCTGCCGCCCGAAACGGGAACGTCGACATCGTTTTTTCTTTATCCGGAAGAGTTGTTCTTCGTCGCGCTCGGCGTGGGGCTGACCCTGGCCGCCCTGCCGGCCGCAAGCAAGCGCTTTCGCTTCGGGGGATTCTGGATGTACGTCGCGTGGGCGCTCGTGCCGCTCGTGGCGCTCGGATTCGTTTCGAAAAAGCAGAATTATTATATCTGGTACGCCGCGCCGGCGTTGGCGATCATCGCCGGCCGCGTGCTTGGGCGCCTGCCCGGTGCCTTTCGGGCCCTGGCGCCGATGCTTCTGATCCTGTTGGCGGTGGCGCGGCAGATCGGTGACATCTCGCCCTTGGCCGACTTCGTCGAGCGCGATAAATTCCTGTTCAAAATCTATCATAACCCGGACGGTCGCTCGCACCTGGCGACCGGCGAGGTCAGCCGGCTCGCGGAGGCGATCAACGGACAGGCGAAGGCGTGCGGGATTCCGGTCCGGGATCTGCTCGTTTTCGGCGACATTCCCGAAACGTCACTCGCGACGCTGCGATTCCGGCTTCAGGTGCTGCATCCGGACACCCTGCTTTGGGGCATTCGGGCGTCGAAAATGGGATATCCCGACAGGCTTGTCGCGGCGGAGATCCACAATCCGGACGCGGTCGCGGCGGCAAACCTGTCCGTCGACGATCAGGCCGGGCGAACGCAGGTGCTCGAACGCCTGTCGCAAACGCACGAAAAACGCCGGTCCGGCACGATGATTTCGGTATGGTGCGCGCGCGGGACGGATGCCGCGCCGCCGGGTACGCCCCACGCCGCGATTTTTCGTTCGCCGCGCGCCGAAGGTGATGTATAATCCGCACGATTGCCGGGGAGGGTATTTGTAATGAATGAGCCGCGAGACTTTTTCTCGCAGTCGCTCGTGTATCGCCGGTTGCACATCACCGCCATCGATCCGTGCGCGCACGAACCGGATGCGCTGGCGGGCGTAATCGACGGCGCGGTGGCCGGCGGCACGGACGCATTTCTTGTCGGCGGCTCCGACGACGTGAATGGCCCGCTTGTCGGCCGCTGCGTCGAGATCGTCAAAAAAAGCCTCAACGGCGCGGGCGAACGCACGCCGGTGTTCCTGTTTCCCTCCAGTGCCGCGACCGCGACCGTCTCCGGAGCGGACGGCGTGCTTTTCCTTTCGCTGTTCAACAGCCGCGACGTGCGTTTCGTGGTGCGCGAGCAGGCGCGGGCCGCGAGCTTCCTCGCGGCGCATCGGGTGCCGGCAGTCGGCTGCGCGATGATCCTTGTCGAACCCGGCGGCACCGCGGGACGCGTCGGCCAGGCGGAGCTCCTCGATCCCACGGACGTCGAGGGCGCCGCATCCTTTGCGCTCGCCGCGCGCGCGTTCGGATTTCCTCTCGTGTACCTGAACGCCGGATCGGGCTCGCCCGCGCCGGTGCGTCCGGCGATGATCGAATACGTCTCCGCGCGCGCGGGCGGCCCGCTCATCGTCGGCGGCGGGCTGCGCGACGCGGAAAAGGTCGCGACGGCGGTGCGCGCCGGCGCGGACATCGTCATCACCGGCACGGCGATCGAGTCGTGCGACAACGTCGCCGGAATCGTCGCCGAACTCGCGGGCGCGGTGCACGCGGCGCCGCCTCGGGGCGCGGCATGAAGATCACCCTCGTCGCGCCCGCGTCGAGCGTCTCGCGCCGGCGGCCGGGACACGGCCCGCGCGGCACGTCGTATTTCCACTACTACAAACTCGGCCTCGCGACGATCGCCGCGGCCACGCCCGCGCCCTTCGAGATCGAGACGATCGACGAGGTGCTCGACGTATGGGATCCGAAAACGCACCGCACCGGCGCGGTGGCGATCAGCGCGCTGACGGCGCTGGCGCCGCGCGCGTACGAGCTTGCCGGTATCTTCCGCCAACGCGGCATCCCGGTGATTCTCGGCGGACTGCACCCGACCGCGTGCCCCGACGAGGCGGCCGCGCATGCCGATGCGATCGTCATCGGCTGGGGCGAGGCGGTGTGGGAAGCGCTGTGCCTGGATCTTGAGGCGGGCACGCTGAAATCGAAATACGACGGCACCGCGCGAACGCGAAAAATCAGCGTGCCGGCCGCGCGGCGCGACATCTTCACGAACCGCCACTATCCGCAGCTCGACATGATCCAGTTCACGCGCGGGTGCGTTTACAAGTGCCACTATTGCTCGGTGCACGCCTTCGCGGGCGGAAGGTTCCTGCAACGCGATATCGACGAGGTGCGCGCGGAATTTCCGAACCTGCGCCGCTGGCATCTCATGGTCGCCGACGACGATATCTATGGCGACCGCGACTACGCGCTCAAGGCGTTTCGCGCGCTCGCGCCGCTGAAAAAATACACCGGCATCCAGACGACGATGGACATGGCGTTTGACGACGAGGTGATGGATGCCGCGCGCGACGCGAAGGTGCGCGCGGTGTTCGTCGGCCTGGAGACCGTGTCGATGGCCGCGCTTGCCGAATCGAACAAACGGCACAACATCGTCGCGCAATACGCCGACGCGATGCGGCGCTTTCACGATCGCGGCATGTTCGTCGAGGTCGGGCTGATGTTCGGCTTCGACGACGACGGGCCCGACGTGTTCGACGAAACGCTCGCGATGATGGACGAGATCGGCGCGGATGTGGCGCAAATCGGCATCGTCACGCCCATGCCCGGCACGCCGCTCTACGCGAGGCTGATCGAGGAGGGGCGCATTTTCGACTTCGACTGGTCGCACTACGACTGCAACCACGTCGTCTTCCGCCCCGCGAGGATGAGCGTGGACGAGCTTTACGCCGGCGCGGCGCACTGCCGCGAAAAATTTTATCGCCGCCGCGAGATCGCACGCCGATCGCTTGCGGGATGGAAGCGATTCGATCTCGTCACCTGGGGAACGCAGACCGCGCTCAACCTCGGCTTCCGCAAGAATCACCGGCTCGGCCTGGATTATCCGCCATGAAGGGCGCCGTCGGGCGCTTCGTGTTTCGTCATCGCGTGGAGGCCGCGTGCGTCGTCGCGGCGGCAGGGTTTTCGGCCTATCTGTTCGACAACCGGCAGGCGATTGACCTCGCCGCCGCGTGGCTTGGCGCGCCGGTCGCCGCCGTGCGTCAGGTGAACTACCTTGCGCTTGCCGCGATGAACGCGGGCGCATCGTTTCTTCGCGTGTGGGCGGGCGGCACGCTCGGCGCCGCGCGGATGATGGCGTTCGACGTGCGAACCGATCGCCTCATTGTCGCGGGGCCATACGCGCATCTGCGCAATCCGATCTACGCCGCGGACATCGTCTCGCTCGGCACGATGGCTCTTGTCGTCCCTCCGGCGGGCGCCATCGCGATGCTGGCGCTGCTTGCGTTCATCTACCCGGTGTTGATGCGCCACGAGGAGGCCGCGCTACTCGCGGCACGCGGCGACGCGTACGCGCGTTTTCGCGACGCGGTGCCGCGCCTTGTCTGCCGGCCCCGCGCTTACGAGGGCGCGATCGCACTTGGCGTCAATTGGCGCGAGGGCGTACTGAACAATTTCCTGTATCTGCCGCTGGTGCCCGGATTTCTCGTGTGCGCCGTGACGGGCGTGCTCGGATACGGCGTGCTTATCGGCGCGGCCGGACCGGTCGGTTGGGTGATTCTGCATTTCGCGCGAAACGCGCGCGCGGCGAAAGCCGTGGAGGAATGAAGGCGATGAACCCCCGTACCCGTTCCGTGCCGGTCGCGGTTCCGGAATAAGGGCGAGAGCGCACGCCCGATGCGATTGAAGATCGAAGAATGAAGATTGAAGAATTTCCGTCCATGCGGACGATCGACGTGGCCGTTGTCGGCGGCGGACCGGCGGGCGCGATCGCGGC